>DATGEL010000078.1 GCA_035310145.1 Dehalococcoidia bacterium | reverse complement strand
GGCGGGCGGCAGGGCTGGTCAAGCGCCCGCCCGCGGCGTCGATCTGAGCGCACGCCGGCGTGTCCGGGGCGCTCGGCAGCCGCGGCGGCGAGCCGCTACACTCGATCTATGAAGACCGAAGCATCACGCTCGCTCCGGGGCCCGCTCGCCGAGGCGTGGCTCACGTTCGCCCAAGCCTACCGCACGGCCGTGCTCTTCTGGAACGCCGGCGTTATCGCCGCCGGCTATCTGCGCGTGCAGCGCAGGGCGAAGCGGCTCGCGCCCGAGCAGGCGGCGCCGCTGTGGGAGGCGCAGCACCGCCGCTCCGCCCCGCGCCTGCTGCGCACGATCCGCAGGCTGCGCGGCATGCTGACCAAATCCGGCCAGTATCTCTCGGCGCGGCCGGACCTGGTGCCGGAGCCGTACATCGAGGCGCTGGCCACGTTGCAGGACGCGGCCCCGGCACGGCCCTTCCACGTGATCGCCGGCCAGGTCGAGCGCGAGCTCGGCGCGCCGATTGCCGCTCTCTTCTCCCGCTTCGAAAAGAGGCCGATCGCCTCGGCCTCGCTGGCGCAGGTGCATCGCGCGTTCCTGCCGGACGGCCGCGAGGTCGCGGTGAAGGTGCTCTATCCCGACATCGAGGCGCTGGTGAAGGCCGACCTGCGCAACCTTGGCCTGCTGGTGAAGGTGGTGGGCCGCATCTGGCCGCGCTACGACTTCCGCGTGATCTACCGCGAGCTCGCGCGGCTGGTGCCGCGCGAGCTGGATCTGCGGGGCGAGGCGGACAACGCGCGGCGCATCGCGGCCGAGCTCGCACACCGCGATGACGTGGTGGTGCCGGCGATCGTGACGGACCTCGGCAGTCCGCGCGTGCTGGTGATGGAGTACATCGACGGCATCAAGGTCACGCACGTCGCGGCGCTGCGCGCGGCGGGCATCGCGCCCGAGCCGCTGGCCGAGACGATCGTCGATCTCTTCGGCGACCAGGTGCTGGGTCACGGCTTCTTTCACGGCGACCCGCACCCCGGCAATATCTTGATCCTGCGCGACGGGCGCGTGGCGCTGATCGATTTCGGCATCTCGCTGGAGCTGCCGGAGGTGGTGCGCGAGGGTTTTGCCACGCTTTCCCACTCGGCGGCCATGCAGGATCCGGCCGGCATGCTGCGCGCCATCCGCCTGATCGGCGTGCACCTGCCCGAGTCCGATATGGGCGCCTACCTGCGCATGGCGCAGCAAACACTCGGCATGGCGTCCGATCAGCCGGACGACGCGGATGACAGCGGCGCGGCGGTGAACGTGCGCATGGCCCGTGGCTTCCGCGGCGCCTCGATCGACGGCATCACCGGCGAGGCGTTGTTCGTCTTCCGCGTGCAGGGGCTGCTGCGCGGCCTGCGGTCGGCGCTGGGCAATCCGGGCAACGTCTTCATCAACTGGGATGCGTACGCGCGCCGCGTGCTGGCTGCCGCCGCGCAGGCAGAGCGGGAGAGCGCCTGAGCGGCGCCTCAGCTCGCCATACCGCGCAGGTGTTGGATCTCCTCGGCCAGCGCCGCGGCCCGCCCGCACGGCCGCACGCCGGCGAGACGAATCTCGCGCAGCGGGCTGCCGGCATCGCGTGGATCGCTGGGCGCCCTGAGCACGAGCGACTCGCCGTCGGCGCCCGCACGGGCGAGCTGCCTCACCATGAGCGCCTGCGCGGCCGGTACGATGCCGCCGCGCGTCTGGTAATGCAGTGAATCGGGCAAGAGCTTGAGCGGCAGCCCGCCGTCGTACGTGGCTTCGATCAGCCCAGGCTCCGTCGGCCAGCCGCCGAGCCAGAGCAGCAGCGAGAGCGGGCCGCCGGCCGCGCCGATGGGCAAGGTAACGCCGAGGCGGCGAAACAGGCGCGTGGCCTCGTGTCCAAGGGAAAGCGCCAGCAGCGCGCCCGCGACCGTCCAGAAGACTCGGACTCCGTAGATGCCGGCCAGCGGGTCCGTGCTCAACGGGCGCGAAAGCACGTTGAGAGCGGCGCCGCCGGCGGCCGCCAGGGCGAGGTCGAGGGCGAGCGCATCGACGTTTCGCAGCTCGCCGCTGAGCGCCGCGAACACGCCGCCGGCCAGGCACACCAGCACCCAGAAACTCAGCGCGGTGTGCCAATCCGTGCCGCCGGCAACGACGACGACGTGCAGATCAACCATCTGTCGCGGTTTGGCCCGGCGCGACGCGCCCGGGCCGGATCAGCCCGATTCCCGCGGTCTTCCTTCGAGCTGCGGGCCGAGCCTCCGCCAGCCGGAGGCTCGGCCGTCGCTCACTGCACGACGAGCGTGCCCTTCATCTGCGTGGGGTGGACATCGCACTGGAAGTTGTACGTACCCGGCTTGTCGATCGTGAACTGGATCGAATCGGTCTGCCCGGGCGGGATGATCTTGGTCATGATCGGCGAGCCGTCGGCGTTCTTGGCATCGAGCAGGTGCCAGTCGTGCTGGTTCGCCGGCCCCTTGTTCTGCAGCGTCAGGGTCGCGGCCTGGCCGGCTTTCGCCGTGAGCTGCGTGGCCGAGAACTTGTCGTCGGTCGCCTCCTCGCCCAGGCTCCCTGCCGCGGCGCCACCGCCGGCTGCACCGGCCGTCACCGTGATCGTGCCCTTCATCTCCGTCGGATGCACGTCGCACTGGAAGTTGTACGTGCCGGGCTTGTCGATGGTGAAGGTCAGCTTAGCCGAGGTGCCGGCCTGCAGGATGTCGGTCTTGATGTCGCTGCCGTCGGGGTTCTTCACGTCGAGGACGTGCATGTTGTGCAGGTTGCTGCCGTGGTTCTCCACCTCGATTGTCACTTGCTGGCCGGCGGTCACCGTGTAGGCCGTCTCGCTGAACTTGTCGTCGGTGGTGATCTGCGGCCTGGGCGCCGCGTTCGCTTCAACGCCCTTGTTCTCCGTCTTCGGGTTCGCCTGGCGGTAGATGCCCGCGCCGATGCCCGCCCCGAAGAGGATCACGGCCGGAATGGCGACGCCGAGCGTGACTATGCCGCGGTTGAGGCTGCGCGCGGTGGCGAAGTAGGCGCAGCCCAGCAGGATCACCAGCGCGATCAGCAGGGCGATCGGCGTCGCCACGTCTTCGGGCACGGCCAGCAGGATCTGCGAGACCGCGAGGATGATGCAGAGGATTACCAGGCCCGCGCCGACGGGGATGGCAAGCGGGATCAGGAACTTCTCAGAGAAACCGCGAGAAGCCGGCTGGCCGGCAGCGTGTTCCCCGCCCTGGCCGCCGTGTGCGTCGTGCTGCATGCTCAACGAGTGATCGCCTCCGTAACGTCATTCCCCGCGCGGCGGAACGGGCGCCGCAACTCAGCGTTGCGCCTGGTGGATGCCCATCCGTTGCAGTTCAGCTTCGATCTCATCCCAGCTCAGCTCGGGCGGCAGGCTGCCTCGTGTATCCAGCTCCTCGAGCGCGTCGGGGTGGTCGCGCTGCTCCTGGTTGTACCAGCGGAAGAAAACGATCGCCATCAGCCCAAAGATGATCGCACCGCCGGAGAGCTTCATGATCAGGCCGGCCAGCACCTGGTCGTCGATGGGAGAGAGACCCCAGCGGCGTGGCACATGTTCATAGTAGGTGTAGAGTACGGTCGAGCCGAAGGTCATAAATGAGGCGATGATCGACGGGATGAGCGACTGTACAAACAGATAGATGAACTGTCCGCTGAAATGCAGCCGCGGCAATTCCGGCAGCGGGCTGAAGACCGGCCACCACATCAGCAGCGCCGTGGCAAAGAGCACCACGTGCGCCAGGAAGTGGTACGGATGGTGCTCGAGTACGTAGTTCATGAACGGCGGCAGATGCGTGAACAAGGTCGTCGTATTGAAGATCACGATCGCCACGATCGGCAGGGTAATGATGCGCGCGGCCGGCAGCACGTAGCGCCGCGTCAGCAGCGGCCGCAGCAGCCAGGCGGGCGTGCCCAGCAGCATCAGCGGCGCGCCGACCATCGAGATCAGCAGGTGCTGGATCATGTGCACGCTGAACAGGTACTGCTCGCCGTAGTCGTGGATCGGCGTGCCGGCGGCGATCCAGAGCACGAACACCCCAAGTGTGTAGGTGCCGAGCTGGCGGCGCGAGACGACGCACTCGCCCGGATACCGGCGTGCGCCGCGCCGGACGAGAAGGAGATAGCCGCCTTCGAGCACGGCCATCCAGAAGATCACGTCGGGATGCAGTTGCCAGTTCATCGTCCTGCCGGCCTTCAGGCCGGGTGCTGCCGGTGCGTCGGCTTCAATTCATCGCGTGGATGGTCACGATCGCGACCATGAACGCCACCCCCGCGAGCGCCAGGCCGGTGCTGAAGACGATCGCCAGCAACTTGCCGTCGAACTTCAGGTGCATGAAGAATGCCGCCACGATCGCGAACTTGGTCGCCGCGAGCGCGACGAACAGCACCAGCTTCGGCACCTTTGGCCAGCCGGGGTAATAGACGATCACCTCCAGCGCCGTGAGCACCGCGAGGATCACGGCGATGCGCACGTACTCCAGCTGCCCGGGCGCGTGGTGCGGCTCCACACGGCGCACAAGGCGGGGAAAACGGGTCTGCGTGACTACGGGGTGCTCCATTCAGCCTCTCCGGCCAGTTGCCCGCCATGGCCCACGCCGGCGGGCGGTTCGCTGCGACCAGCCTGACGACCGCTGGCCCGTCCTGTTAGAGCTTGACAAGGTAAATCAGGGTGAAGATCACGATCCAGACCACGTCGACGAAGTGCCAGTAGAGCCCCACCAGCTCCACGTTCAGGCTGCTGGACTGCGGCAGCTTGCCGCGCATGGACAGGGCGAAGAGCGAGAGCAGCATCAGCACGCCGACGGTGACGTGTGCGCCGTGGAACCCGGTGAGCACAAAGAACGTCGTGCCGAACAGGTTCTGCTTGAGCGTCACGCCCTTTGAGACGAAGTCGGTGAACTCGAAGGCCTGCCCGCCGATGAACGTGCAGCCCAGGAAGGCCGTTGCTAGCAGCCAGACGCGCAGGGCGCGGTGGTCGCCGCGCTGGATCGCCGAGAGCGCGAGCACCATCGTCAGGCTGCTCATCAGCAGGACGAACGAGCTGACGGAGGTGTAAGGAATGTTGTAGCTGAAGCCGTTGCCCGGATACGGCGGGTCGAGACTGCGGCCGCGGTAGAGCAGGTAGGTCGCAATCAGCGAGCCGAAGAACATGCACTCCGAGGCCAGGAAGATCCACATGAACAGCTTGCGGCTGTCGTAGCCGGTCGCCGTTTGCTCGACGTGCGTTGCCACCGCCGCTTCGTTCACGTTTGCCTACTCCAGGTTCCTGCTATCGTTCACCAGCTACGTCGGCTCCGTCGCCCAGCCGTAGGCGCCGAGCAGCAACACCAGCGCGCCGGCGACGAACAGGCCCCACAGCCCCTTGTTGTCGTTCTGCCAGATCAGCGCGTACATCATGATCGGCAGGCCGAGCGCCGTGATCAGCGGATAATACGACGGGCTGGGCATGTGAATGTGCCCCGGCTCTTCCTCGACCTGCTGCTCAGCGATCGACTCCGCCCGCGGCGCCCGGTAGCGGCGCAGCAGCTTCTGATGCCAGAGCGGATCGCGCGCCTGCACGACCGGGATGGTCGCGAAGTTGTACTCCGGCGGCGGGGAGGGGATCGACCATTCCAAGGTGCGGGCGTCCCACGGATCTGGGCCGGCGTCCGGCTCCTTACGCAGGGAGCGGAAGACGTTGATCAGGAAGACAAGGATCGACAGGGCGATCGTGAAGGCGCCGATCGTGGCGACCATGTTCCAGAAGCCCCAGCCACGATCCGTCGGATAGGTGTAGATGCGGCGTGGCATGCCGTCGAGGCCGAGCATGTGGAACGGCCCGAAGGTCATGTTGAAGCCGATCATCATCAGCCAGAAGTGGGTGAGGCCAATCTTCTCGCTGAGCAGGCGGCCGGTCATCTTCGGGAACCAGTAGTAGATGCCGCCGAACAGGCCGAAGATGGCGCCGCCGAAGAGCACGTAGTGGAAGTGCGCCACGATGTAGTAAGTCTGGTGCTGCTCGGCGTCCGAGGGCACGAGCGCATGCGTCACGCCGCTGAGCCCGCCGATGATGAACATGGCGACAAAGCCGATGGCGAAGTAGAACGGCGTCTTCAGCCGTACGTCGCCGCCCCAGATGGTGAACACCCAGTTGAAGATCTTCACGCCGGTGGGCACGGCGATCAGCATCGTGCTCACGGCGAAGGCGGAATTGGCGGTAGCGCCGAGTCCCGTGGTGAACATGTGGTGTGCCCACACGCCCCAGGACATGAAGCCGATCGCCACGCCGGAGAAGACGACCACCGGATAGCCGAACAGCGGCTTGCGGGAGAAGGTGGGCAAGATCTCGCTGACGATGCCCATTGCCGGTAAGATCATGATGTAGACTTCGGGGTGCCCGAACAGCCAGAAGAGATGCTGCCAGAGCACCGGGTCGCCGCCTTTGGTCACGTTGAAGAAGTTGGTGGCGAACTGCCGGTCGAACAGCAGCTCGATCAGCGCCACCGTGATCACGGGCAGCGCCAGGATCAGCAGCGCCGAGGTGACGAGCGTCATCCAGACGAACACCGGCATGCGCATCAGGCGCATCCCCGGCGCCCGCAGGTTCAGGATCGTGACGGCAAAGTTCAGCGCCCCGATCAGCGACGCGACGCCGAGAATCTGCAATCCGGCGAACCAGAAGTCCTGATTGTGGCCGGTCGAGTAGGCCAGTGTGGTCAGGTTCGCGTAGCCGAACCAGCCGTCGTCCGGGGCGGCGCCGACGAACCAGCCCGTGTTGATCACGATCGCGCCGAACAGGTAAAGCCAGTAACTGAGCGCGTTCAGGCGCGGGAAGGCCACGTCGCGGGCGCCGATCTGCAGCGGCACAATGAAGTTGAAAAAGGCGACGCCCATCGGCATCACGACGAGGAAGATCATCGTCGTGCCGTGCATGGTGAACAGGGCGTTATAGGTTTCCGCGCTGTAGAGATGCTGATTGGGCTTGGCGAGCTGCGAGCGGATCGCCAGCGCCTCCACGCCGCCGACCAGGAAGAAGAACATCGAGGTGGTCAGGTACAACAGGCCGATCACCTTGTGATCGACCGTGGTCATGACTCCCCAGATCCTGCTGCCGATGCTCGGCCGCGGCGCGAGGCCGGGCATTGGTCGGGCGATGGTGGCCATGCTGCGCTCCTTCGCGCTGCGCTCGCCGGGAGATAGCGCCAGGCCGTACTGGGCGGCCGGCGTGGTCAGGCGTTACTTCAGGCTTTCAAGATACGCGACGAGGTCGGCAATCTCCTGGTCGCTGAGGCCAAGGTTGGGCATGATCGCGTCCGGCTTAACAGACTGCGGATCGCGGAGCCACCTGGCGATGTTCTCCGGGGTGCGATCCAGACTCGCTCCGGCGAAAGTGCCGCGGCTGGCGAAGTGGGTCAGGTTCGGTCCTACGTTGCCCTGGCTCACGGTGTTGATCGCGTGGCAACCGTAGCAGGCGCCGGCTTTGTGTCCGGGATTGCTGAACGTCTGCGTCGCGAAGAGCCTGGCTCCGGCCTGCGTCGCGGCCGTGGGCGCCACCGGCGGCGCCTGCTGGCTCGTCAGCCAGCCGTTGAAGTCATCGTCGGCGATCACCCTGAAACGCATGAACGCGTGCGACGAGCCGCAGAACTGCGTGCACTGACCGAGGTACTCACCCGCGTGGTCGGCCTGCAGCCACATCTGGTTGTTGTGGCCCGGCACCGCGTCGAGCTGGCCGGCGAGCGAGGGTACGAAGAAGGCGTGGATCACGTCCACCGACTTCAGCGTGATGTTGACGCGGCGGCCGACCGGCACGTGCAACTCGTTGGCGGTGGTGACAAACTTCGACGGCGTGTTGGGGTCGGGGTAGTCGGTGTACTGGAACTCCCACCACCACTGGTGGCCGACGACGTTCACCTGGATCGAGTCGGCCGTCCGCTTCGGCTCCAGGTTGTAGACCGTGGCGACCGTGGGGATTGCGAGCAGGGCGAGCAGCAGGGTCGGCGCAATCGTCCAGGCGATTTCGATGCGCGTGTTGCCGTGGACCTGCTTGACCAGACGATCATCGGGATCGCCGCGGCGGTGGCGGAAGCGGATCACCGCGTAGACCAGCAGGCCCTCGACGACGAAGAAGACGACGACGGCGATCCAGAACGCCGGGTAGAAGAGCGCCTTCTGGTCGCGCGCCACCGGCCCGCGCGGCGCCAGCGTATCCTGGGGATTTGTGCCCCAGCAGGCGGTCGTGGCGATCACCGTGAGCAGCAACGAAGCGCTGGCGAGGTAGCGCCGCAGCAGGCGAGTCCGCGATGCCATTGCCACTCCCGCCCCCAAACCCGCGACAGTCCGCTGCCGTGCGGGGGTGCAACCCGGTCGCCCGTGCACCGGTGGACTTCGTCGCAGGTGGTCGTGCCGGCGCTCAGGGGTGGTTGAGCGCGGGGCCGGCCGGTGCACGCGGAACCCTGCCCGCGGCGGCCCGCCGCGGCCGCCGCGAGGGCGAGCCGCAACCGCTGGCGCCCAGGCGGGACCGGTCAGCGACAGTCTAGGAATGGCCCAATCGTAGTGTCAAGGGCGCGACGAAGCGTCCGAGCCCCGCCCGTGAACCGCGGCCGCGGGCGCGGGGCGCACCGCCCCTGGCCGGTGGGCGGGCGCGTTGACACTCAACCGTGGATACGGTGTACTCGGAAGGATGGGGCCACGGCGCAACGCGAGAGGAACACGGATGGCTGAGGCGCACGGCAGCACGAGCTGGATCGACCTGCGGGTGCAGCAGCATTGGTACAAGCTGCGCGACGAATTGAATGGCGAGATCCAGGCGGCGACGGCCGAGACACGCCGCGATTACGGCATTACCGTTCGCCTGAGCAGCGCCACGATCGCCGCAGACGGCGACCGCGATGTGCTGCGCGTACCCGTAAGCGCCGCCTGGCTGCACAAGCTGGAGCAGACGATCGCCACCGTCCTGGTCACCTCAACGGACGAGGACGAGCCGCGTATGGCCGCAATCGCGCACGAAATCGCCGATCTGCTGGAGCGCTGGGTCGAACGCGAAGTGCCCGTGGGCGCGGCGCCCGTGTTTCTCTATCCCGAGACAGAGGCACGCTGGCCTGCGCCGCCCGAGCCGCCGGCAAAGCCCGCTCCCGCCGCGAAGGCAGCCGCACCCGCGGAGGCCGCCGTCGCGGCGCCAGAGGCGCTGCAACCCGCCGCCGAGGGCGAGAAGGCGACCGCTGCTTCAGAATAACGCCGGGGCCGATGACCGTCCTCGTCGTGTCGCCAACGTTATTCGGTGAGCTGGCGGAGATCGCCTACCAGCGTTGCTACCGTCACGTCCTGGTCCAACACCGTGCGCTCCCGCCCCTGCGCGTCGATCAGGTACAGCACCGCGTTATGGTCGATAATCGGCGGGCCATTGGGGTCGGGGCGCAAGGTGGCGAGGGCGGCGGGCTGCGGGCTGGCGCCGATCCCATACGCTTGCCAAACCGGCGCAAGATCGAGGCGCGAGCCGATTGCGTAGCGCCAGCGGTCGCCCAGCGCGGCGAGGCCGTGCTCCTGTGTGAAGGCGTCGACGCTCGCCGGCGTGTCCCCCTCCGGATCGACGCTGACCGAGACAAAGGCAACCTTAGCGGCGCGCTTGCCGAGTTGCTGATTCGCCAGCGCCAGCCGGCCGGCGATGGCCGGACAGACGTCCGGACAGTGGGTGTACAGGAAGGTGAGCACGACGGTCTTGCCGCGCAAGTCACTCAGGTGAAAACTCCGCCCGTCCGGCGTGTGCAGGGCGAAGTCCGGCGCCGCGGACTCGTGCAGCGGCGTGCCGCTCAGCTTCGCCCCGCCCGCGCAGGCGGCGCTGGCCACCAGCGCCAACGCCGCCGAGAGTACGAAAAGCCATCGCTCTCCGCCGAACATCCGCCCCTCCGCCTGCCCTTACAGATGGATTCAATACCGGCGTTCACGTGCGATCGCACACCGGCAAGCGGGAACCCGAGCCAGTTTTGAATCCATGCTTTAGTGTCCCTCGGCGCTCAAAATGGCGCTGACCGCCCTCGTCAGCTCTCGCTCCGTGTAGGGCCCGGCATGAATCGCGCGCAGAACACCGCCAGAGTCGAGCAGGTAGCTCGTGGGCACGCCAAGCAGGCGGTAGACGCTCGCGGTGCCGCCGATGCTGTCTTCGAGCAGGGGAAAGTCCAGCTTCTGGGCCGCCGCGAAGCGCTCCACCGCGTCGTCCTGGTCGGCGTAATCGACGCCCAATGCCGTGAAGCCGCGCGGACCGAGCTTGCGCTGCACCGCGTTGATCGCGGGCAGCTCGCGCTTACATGGTCCGCACCACGTCGCCCAGAAGTTGACCAACACCACACTGCCCCGCTGGTCCGCCAGGCTGATGCGCCGGCCGTCGGTTGCGCGCAGTACGAAATCCGGCGCCGCCTTGCCCACGACCGGGGCGCCAGGGCCCGAGGCCACGATCGGCGCCGTCGACGGTGTTGCCTTCCTGCCACAACCCAACAGCGCCAGGCAGAGCAGACCGAGCATGGCGCCGGCCGGCCCGCCGGCGTGCGGCCGCCCGCGCTGCCCGGCGTGCCGACTCGCGCTCATGTCCATCCGCCGCACCGCCCGCCATCGCCCGCCATCAGCCGTCCTTCGCGCCCGGCAGCAACGGATCGCCCCCCGCGGCCTTGCGCCGGCGGCGCCACACGTACCAGCCGGCGACGGGGATGATCACCACTGCGGTGAGCAGTCCCTCGACGATGCCGCGCTTGTAGCCGGAGATATTGGTGCCGTCGCCGGGAAGCGTAAGCGTCAGCAACGAATCGGCGGCGCGGTCGGCCGCGGTCGGCTGACGGCCGACGTAAAAGGCGAACTGGCCGCCATCGGGATCGAAGCCCGCCTCCTCCAGCGTCTTGAAGGTGACAACGTAGCGACCCGGCGCCAGGTTCGGCTGCAGCGAAGCACGGAAGTGACTGTGGTCGGCCGGATCGACGGCCGCATCGCCCCGGTCCACGCGCCGGCCATCTCCGTCTTGCACGATCAGCTGCGTGCCGTCCGGCTGCGGACTGGTGGGGCGCTTCGTGTAGATATCGACTTCGGCTGGGCCGGCCTGCAACACCTGCTCCGGGCCGGGGGCGGCGTGATCGAAGATTGCCGCGGCCAGGCCGGCGCTCGCGGTGAGCGCGATCAGCGCGGCGGAACAGGCGCAAACGATTCGCAGGCGGTTCATCGCATTGCGGCCGCGCGGGGGCATCAGCGCGGCCCGGCTCCATCCGGTGCCTCCGGCGCCGTCCATTCTACGCAGCGGACTCGTTTCGCGCATCCGGGTTGCACGATTGTATCGCGAACCGAGAATCCGGCAGGTGACCACGTCACGTACAAAAGTGGCGTCGCGCCGCCGATGAGTGATAGAAGGGGATTGGTAGCGGCCGCGGCGACGGCCTCCGGGCAGCGTCGACGGCCTGAAGGAGCAGACTGTGCAGATTATTGAAGGGGTTTACCAGCTCGTCACGCCGTTTCCGAAGGTCAGCTACGCTGAGGCGAAGGAGTACCGCAGCGACCTCGGCCGCAAGCCGCGCTGGATCAAGTCGTTGCCCTACGTCCTGCCCTACCTGGTGCGCAGCGGCAGTGATACGGCGCTGATCGATAACGGCTGGAACACCGACGCTGCCTATGACGCCCTGTGCGACGGCATGGCCGAGCACGGCGCCCGCCCGCGCGACCTGCGGCAGTTGATCGTCACCCACGTGCACCCGGATCATTTCGGCCTGACCGGGCGGCTGGCCGACGAATCCGGCGGCCGCGTGCTGATGCACGAGAAGGAGGCCGAGGTCATCCAGAGCCGCTACCTGCAGCCGCAGCCGCTGATCAACCAGATGGAGGGCTGGATGGAGCGCCACGGCGTGCCGCGGCTGACGGCGCCGGACATGGCGCGCGGCTCGATGGGCATGCTGGACAAGGTCTCGGCCCGGCAGCCCGATGTCTCGCTGGTCGGCGGTGAACGGCTGAAGGTCGGCGACTTCGAGCTCGAAGTCATCTGGACGCCGGGCCACGCGCCGGGGCACATCTGCCTCTACGAGCCGAACCGCAAGTTGCTGATGAGCGGTGACCACGTTCTGCCCACAATCACGCCCAACGTTTCACGCCACGCGCAGACCAGCGGCAATCCGCTCTCCGACTACATCAAGTCACTGGACACCGTTGCTGCGCTGGACGTCGAGATCCTGCTGCCCGCGCACGAGTTCGATACCCGCGACCTCAAGGGGCGCATCGCCGAGATCCGCCACCACCACGACGAGCGGCTGGCGGAGATGGAGCGCTGCGTCGGAGATGGCGCTACCGCCTGGGAAGTCGCCTCGCGCGTGCGGTGGACGACCGGGATGCTGGCCGACTTTGAGCCCTTCATGCAGCGCTCGGCGGTGGGCGAGACCCTCGCCCACCTGGAATATCTACAGGAACTGGGGCGGCTGGAGATGCACGATTCCGGCGAAGAAGGCGGGGTCATTACCTGGACGCGGACGTAGCCGGGCCGGGGCGGACATCGGGGCAGCGCCACTCCGCGATCAGACGGCTGAAGGTGAGATTGTTCAGCGATCCCGGCCTCGCCAGGCGCACACCCGCAACGGCATCGGCAGCGGCTTCGCCCAGGGCCCTCAGCAGCAAGCCGGTGACGAGGCCGCTGCGGTTCAGGCCGTACTGGCAGAAGATGAAGACGCGGCGCGGCGCCGCCGCGGCCGCGGCGCCCGCTGCCGCGATCGCCGTCGCCAGCTCGTGCACCAGCCGGGCAAGGCGATCGAAGCTGTAGGGCACGACTTCGGCGTCGAGGAAGACGCAGGGCTGGTAGCGTTGCGCCGCGGTGCGGTAGGCGCGGGGCAGGTTGCCGGCGCAGTCGATCACAAACGCCCCGGTGACTGCGGCGAGCGTCACCGGCTCGCCCACCAGGCTGTCGCTGCCGCCCATCCAGATCTCCGTGACGATCTCCGGCCGGTGTGGCAGGCGGATGCGCGTGGCGCGTGGCGATTCGCTCACCGGGCGGCCTCGATGATCGCGGACATCGAGCCGCGGCAGCGCGGAATGCGCGGGTCGGCGCCGAACTGGTGAATCACGCGCTGGTGGTCGCTCACCCGGTGGTGCGAGGCCGTCTCTACGATCGCCCGGCCGCTGCCATCCACGGCGCAGGCGATGGCGAACGCCTTCTCCACGCTGTAGCCGAAGATCCGCCCCAGCATCTCGACCACGTATTCGTAGGAGTGATCGTCGTCGTCGAGCAGAATGAGATGGTAGAGCGGCGCCAGATCGGCGGCGTCGCGCGGGCGTGATTCAACCTCGGGGCGCGGGTTCGTTGCCATATTCGCGCAAAGTATAGCGCGTGACGGGAAGCGGAGGTATGTCTCCTCTCGGCAGCGGCAGCGGCGGGGCAAGCGATGCCGACGTGATCGTCGTGGGCGCTGGGCCTGCCGGCTGCGCGGCCGCGATCCTGCTGGGGCGTCGTGGCGTCCGGGTCACGCTGATCGACCGTGCCTCCTTCCCCCGTCCGAAGCTCTGCACGCACGCGCTGATGCCCGCGGGGCTGACGGTGCTGGAACGTCTCGGCGTGCTGGATGCGGTTGAGGCGGCAGGCGCACAGCGCTGGTACGGGGTGCGCCTCTGGCTGAACGGCGTGCCGTTCGCCGAGCCGCTGCCGCACGCGCGCGTGGCTAATCCCTATGGACTCAGCCTGCGGCGGCCCGCCCTCGACGCGCTCTTGCTCGACGCCGCGCGGCAGACGGCAAAGGTCCAGGTGTTGGAGGGGGTGCAGGTCGCCCGCCTGCTGCATCCCGACGGACAGATCGGCGGCGCGGTGGTTCAGGCGCGCGCGGGCGGCCCAGAGTGCGCGATCGTGGCGCCCAGGGTGATTCTCGCCGGCGGCCGGCACACGCGGCTGGTGCGCGGCCTGGCTGTGCGCAGCTACACGTTGCCCAACCGACACACCGCCTACGTGGCCTACCTGTCCGGCGTCCCGGAAGAGCCAGAACCTGCACTGGAGGGCTTCTACTGGCATGGCCGCTCGGCGTCGCTGCTGCCCGCGGACGGCGGTCTGCGCGTGGCCGGGGTGATGCTGCCGCCCGGGAGCTGGCCGCCGGGCAGCTGGTCCGAACGGCTGATCCCGGCGCTGCGTCGCTTTCCGCCGCTCCGCCAGCGGCTGGCGGATGCGCGCATCGCGTCGCCGCCGATCGCCGTGCGCGGCCTGCGCAACGTCTGGCGAGAGAGCGCGACGCCGGGGCTGCTGCTGATCGGCGATGCCGGCCTGCAAACCGATCCCCTGTTCGGCCAGGGGATCTCCTGGGCGTTGCGCAGCGGCGAGTGGGCCGCGGAGGAGATGCTTCACCGTATCGAATGCGGCGCCGCCCAGCAGCGCGATGGCTATCGCACGCGACGCGCCCGCACCTTCCTGCACCGTTTCGTCGGCATGAGCGCCTTCTCGGCTTTGCCGCCGGGGTCGATGCTGGAACGTCTGCTGATCGCCAGCGCCGCCGGCAGCCCGCGCATCACGCGGTTGTTCCTCCGCCTCGTGCTCGGCTTCGCCACTGTCTCGCGCGACGAGCCGCCGCGCCGCGGTCTTTCAACCTGGCTACGTGAGTCCTTGCGGAGCGCGTGAGCTGAGATGGTGACCGTGCCACGGGTCTCAGCCGGACGCGGCCGCCTTGAGCTGCTGCAGGTGGTCGCGGGAGTGGCCGTCCATCGTCGCCAGCATCCACTCAACCGTCTGCGTGCCGAACTGCCCGATCGCGCGACCCTTCGCCAGATCTTGCTCGGAGACGTGGCGCAGGATGTTGTCGCAGGTGGCGCCGACGCGGGTGACCGTAGCCGCGGCAGCCGCGGGCGAGCTGACGTCGAGCGCCGGGCGTTCCATCGCCGGGGCGCCGCAGGCCTGCGCGATGTTGTTGGTGAAGTACCACTCGGCGCCGATCATGTGCTCGGCCACCTGGCGCGGCGACCACGCCTCGTCGCCGCTATTTGCCGGCGGCGTGGTCTCCCACCGCGCCGCGGCGCCGTGCAGCGCGGCCTGCAGTTGGGCGCGGTTCTCCAGGATCGCGGCGCGCAACTCTCTCAGGCTGGTCATCTGCTTCCCTCCTGGCCGGCGGTTCTGCGACGGCTGTGGCCCGACGATGGTAGCCGGAAGCCGCCGGCCAGCGTCAAGTCAGCAGCACGCAGCCCTCGTGCGGCCCCAGCTCAAGCTGGCCGCCCGCTGGGTACTCGCCCTGCCGTCCCGCAACGGTGGAGCAGGCGATCGGCGCATTGGCCAGGTCGGCGGATAGCCGAAGCGCGGCCGGCTTACCCGCAAAATTGATCGCCACGAGCGCTCGCTGGCGCGCGGCCTCACGCACGAAGGCGAAGACTTCTGCGGGTGTCTCAGCGAGCGAGGCGTACGAACCGCCGCGTAGGGCCGCTGAGCGCTTGCGCAGCCAGATCAGCCGGCGGTAGAGGCTGAGCAGGGAGCCGGCACCGTTCGTCTGCGCGGCAACGTTCACCGACGGGTCGCCCAGCGGCAACCAGGGCGGGCCGCTGCTGAAGCCGGCGCCCGCGCTCGCGTCCCACTGCATCGGCGTGCGCTCCGGGTCGCGGCCAATGGCACGGTGCCGCGCTGGATCCCGCGCCTGCGCCTCGTCGATCGGCACGTCTGCCATGCCGATCTCTTCGCCGTAGTAGACAAACGGCGTCCCCGGCAACGTGAGCAGCAGCATCGCCGCGGGGGGCGCCGCTTCGCGGCCGTAGCGACTGACAAGCCGTGACTGGTCGTGGTTGCCCAGCACATACGCCGGCACGGCGCCGGCCGGCAGCGCTGCCTGCCCTGCATCGACCCGTTCACGGAAGGCCGCGGCGTTCCAGGGCGTGTGGCCGGTGCCGTAGCCGCCGATCAGGTGAAAGTCGAAGGCCAGGTGCAGCCCGTCCAAGGCTTCACCGCCCAGGTACCAGGCGAGCGTCTCCGGCGGGCCGAAGACCTCGCCCACGGCCATGCGCTCGGGAAACTCGTCCAGCACGGCGCGGATGCCGCGCACCGCGTCGATCACCTCCGGCCAGTTGCGGTTGTACAGCCAGATCTGAGAAAAGCGCTCCGGCATCCCCGCGTCGGGCCCCCACTCGGGATTCGGCGGGTTGTCACGCATCCGCGGGTCTTTGAGCACCATGCCCATCACGTCGATGCGAAAGCCGTCGATACCGCGCCGCAGCCAGAAGCGCAGCGTGTCGTGCATCGCGGCCACGACCTCCGGATTGCGCCAGTTCAGGTCCGGCTGCTCCTTCAGGAAGGAATGCAGGTAGTACTGGCCCGTGGCGGCGTCCCACTGCCAGGCGCCGCCGCCGAAGGCGCTGACCCAGTTGTTGGGCGGCCCGCCGCCCGGCGCCGGATCGCGCCAGTAATACCAGTCGCGTTTCGGGTTGTGCCGGCCGGAGCGTGATTCGACGAACCAGGGGTGCTGGTCCGACGAGTGGTTGGGAACGAAGTCCAGCAGCAGGCGGATGTCGCGCCGATGGCAGGCGGCGATCAGATCGTCCATCGCCGCCAGATCGCCGAAGTCGGGATGCACGCCGCGGTAGTCGGAAACGTCGTAGCCGAAGTCCTTCATCGGCGATGGAAACGTGGGCGAAAGCCAGATGGCGTCGATGCCGAGCGAACGCTCGCTGCCATCGTTCAGGTAGTCGAGCCGCGAAAGAATGCCGCGCAGGTCGCCGATGCCGTCGCCGTTGCTGTCCTGAAAACTGCGCGGGTAAATCTGGTACACCACGCCGCCGCGCCACCAGAGCGGCGCGGCATCGCCCCGCCGGGCGGAATCCGTGTCTGTCATCGCTGGGTTTGGCCTCGGACGCGGATTACGGATGCCAGTCGAACAGATCGGCCAGCCCGTCGTCACCGAAGTATGGCGCGGGCGGCGTGCTTGTGCCCAGCGTCGCGGCGACCGGCGTCGCCTCACCGCCAACCGTATCTTCGAGCCAGAGCGAAGCATTTTCCGGTTCGGCGTCCGCGCCGACCTGCCACTGCACGAACAGCAAGGCGCCGGTGCCCGCCCAGTGCGGCGCCTCCTGCGCGTAGCCTTGCGGTGGTGCGGCCGCTGTGGCGGCGCCGGCACGCAGGCGGCGGCCGGAGAGCAGCGACTGCGGATACCCGTGCGTCGCGTCGAGACCGCTGAACGGGGCGCCGTCGAGCGCGGGGCCGAGCGTATAGGCAACGGCTTCGCCGCGCGGCGCACAGGCCGGCTGGATGGCCGCGGTCTCGCCACCGCCTGCCAGCACGCTGGTGGCGCCGCTCGCCAGATCGAGGCGCAGCAGACGCTTGTCGCGATAGCTTTCGCGGCCCGCGCCGGCGCTGGCAATCAGCGCCTTGCCGTCGGCAGAGAAGCAGTAGCCGTCGCTGCGCACCACCGTGCCGAGCGGCAGCGTACGCCCCGTCGCCAGCTCAACCGCAGCCAGCTCCTGCCCGTCGGCGCGACACGAGACACAGGCCATTGCCGGCCCGCGGAAGACGGCGAGCCAGCGGCCGTCCGGCGACCAGCCGAGCGCCTCGGGCCAGGTATCGGTGGGAGGCAGCAACTCCAGCGCCTGCCCGCCGGCCCGCCCCACGAGCCAGACCGCCTGCTGCGTGGGAATGCCGCGATCGTCGCTCACCACGCGGTTGAAGGCGAGGGTGGCGCCGTCGGGCGACCAGGCCACGGGTTGCAATAAGACCCGTGCGCCGCTCGGCACGAGCGTTTGCAGCAGCGAGCCGTCGGGCGCCAGCAACTGCAGGTCACCGCCGCCGGCGGTCGTTGCCAGGGCCGAATCATCGGGGAGCCATGCTCCCTGACCCAGCGGCAACGGCTTCCCATCCGGCCGAAGCGAGAGCCGCTGATCGCGCTCGTCGACCAGCAGCAGCGAGCCGCCGGGCGACCAGCGCACGCGCGTCGCGGCGCCGTCGTTTGTGATCTGCACCGGTGCACCGCCGGACTGAAGAACCCAGACATTGCCCGCGCTGATGTAGGCGAGCTGGCCGCCGAGGGTGATGGCGGCCGACACCCGCGCGGCGACGGCGTGATCTGAGCCGAAGACCCGTCGCGAGACGCCGGCGAACAGCAACACGACCAGTAGCGTTGCAAAGAGCGCAACGCGGCCGGAGTGAAGCGATCGGGCCGAAGCGAGCGTGACGAGCGACGGCATGGCAGGGATCCCGCACAGCCCGGCAGAGCGCCGGCAGAACCCGGACGCCGCCGATCGGAGCTAACGCAGAGAAATGAGGGAAATTGAGCCAGTGGCCCCGTTGTACGCCGCGCGCTGGCGGGGCGTCAACGCGGCCAGCGAGCGTCCAGCGACGGCCATCCCGCGTGAGTGCTCGCGATCCCTCTGTTATGCCATATCAAGGGCTTGTTTTATGCCGCGCTTTTGCAACACGCCACGCCGGCGCGGTGAGCCGTCGCGGGCGGCTGGATCGTAGGCCCGGCATGCGCCTATCATCGGGCGACGCGGCGGGCGCGGCGAAGCGCCCGGCAGGGGAGACGGGCAGCGATGGCGCTGGTGAATAAGGTGTGGCGGGAGAGCCAGTACGTGCCGCCGGGCGCCGAGCCGGCGCTGACCACCAGCCGCGACTACTTCGAAAATGTGCAGAACGTCGCCGTTGAACAGTTGGCGCGGACGCGCTTCGCCTATCCGACGGCGGAGCAGCCGCAGCTCAAGACCTATACCAACCGCCCCGAGCACACGATCGGCGTGCGCGGCCCCGGCGGAGAGCTGCTCTTCCCGGACATCGTGGTCATGGACACCAGCACGACCGAGGTTCATCTGCTGGGCGAGCTGGAGACGTCACGATCTCTGCGACTGCCGGACACGGCGGAAAAGTGGCAGACCTTCGCCAGTGTCGGGCTGCTCTACGTGTATGTGCCCTACGGAGACCAGGACTTCGCCCGCTCGCTGGTGAAGCAGGCACGAATCAAGCCGGCCGGCATGCGGGCCTGGAAGCGCAATCTCGGCCAGAACACGATTGAAACCGTCGAGATCCAGATCTAATCACCAGGCGCGCTAGACCGCGGCGCCGAGAGCGGCCGCGATCTGGTCGTGCGCCGCGGGATAGCGCACGCCGAAGGCCTGCACCAGGCCGAAGCAGCCGCTGATCATCATGTCGCCGTGCGGCGCCGCGAAGTACGGCTGCAGGCGGCTGCCGCGCAGCTTGCCGCGTTGCGGGCCGGTCACGGCCACGAACGGATCGCGGCTGTGGCGCCCGTCGGCGTAGAAGACGCCGTGACCATGGCCGGCGAAGACCTCTTCGTGGGTGAGCGTGCCGTCCACGAGCCGCTCCGTCATCGCCTCGATCTGATCGCTCTCGAGTAAGCCCGTGTGATGCTCGAACAGGGCGTGAATGTGGCAGCCGCTGAGGAAGAAGCCGAGCGCGTGCATGTTGCCGAGGTTGACGACGACCTGCTCGTCGCGCTCGGCGACGCGCGGATCCTGCAGGGCGCCGAGCGCCGCCGCCGGCCCGGTGTCGAGGAAAACGGTTGGCACCTCGATATCGATGCTGGCGATCATCGAGCGGGCGCGTGTCAGATATTCGGGCAGTTCGGCGGGCAGGAAGGCGAAGGCGGTAAGGTCGTTGCGCGCTTCTACGACCTCCTTCAGGTGATTGAAGCGGAAGAGGCGGTCGGAGAAGCCGGGGGGCGCGGCGCCGTGGTCCAGGCAACCCACGGCGAGCCCGTCGAAGTCCGAGGGCACCTCGAAGGCGGCAAGCGCGCGGCGGATGGCGTTCAGATCGAGGTCTCGCATCTCGATCCGCTCGACACCGCGAAGCTTGCCGGCCTCATCCTCGGAGACGACGGCAACGCCCATACCGGCGACGACGGCGAGATCGTCGTCGAAGGTCTTGGCAGCCTCCTGTGTGGCGAAGGCGCTGCCGCCGGCCCGGATATGCGCTTCCAGCGCCCAGTGGCAAGGTCCGCCGCCCATCGTCACGCCGGTGAGCAGCACCGGGCGCTTCTCCAGCGTGGCGCGGCGAATGCGCCGCGCGGCGATCTCGGTGGCCGACGGCATCACCATCTTCACGCAGTTTTCGACCGGACCGGCGCTGTCGAACAGCAGGATGTCCTGCGTGCCCGTGCCCATATCGATCGCGAGGATGCGCATGACCGAACCTTCCCGCGGATCGCGGCGTCGCCGGACGGAAAGGCGACGCGCCATCGTAGCATGCCGCGTACGATCATCGTACTGCCCGCGACACGCCACGCGGAGTAGCCATTGAGAGGCGGAGCGCTGCGCTCAAGCGGAGATCACCTCGAGGCCGCCCATGTAGGGCTGCAGCACCTCGGGGATGCGGATCGAGCCGTCGGCCTGCTGGTAGTTTTCCAGCACGGCAATCAGCGTGCGTGGCAGGCCCAGGCCGGAGCCGTTCAACGTGTGTACAAACTCAGGACGTTCGCCCGGAGCACGGCGGAAGCGGACGCTGGCCCGTCGCGCTTGAAACTCGCGTACGTTGGAGCAGGAGCTGACTTCGAGCCATTCGCCGCAGCCCGGCGCCCAGACCTCGATGTCGTAGGTCAGTGCCGAGGCAAAGCTGAGATCGCCGCCGCAGAGCTGCACCACGCGATGGGTGAAGCCCAGCTCCTTGCAGGTGTCGACGGCGTCGGCCAGCAGCCGTTGCAGCTCGCCCGGCGACTCTTCAGGAGCGCAAAACTTGTACATCTCGACCTTGTCGAACTGATGGCCGCGCTTGATGCCGCGCACGTCGCGCCCGGCGCTCATCTTCTCCCGGCGGAAGCAGGGGGTGTAGGCGACATAATCGAGAGGAAGGCTCGCGGCGTCGAGGATTTCGCCGGCGTGCAGGTTGGTGACCGGCACTTCCGCGGTGGGCACGAGCCAGATGTCGTCTTCGGCGTCGTGGTAGAGGTTATCGCGAAACTTGGGCAACTGCCCGGCGTTCAGCAGCGCGGCCTCCTTGACCACGAAGGGCACGTAGACTTCGCTGTAGCCCTGGCGGCGGTGCAGGTCGAGCATGAAGGCGATCAGCGCCCGCTCGAGCTGCGCGCCCGCGTTCTTCAGCACATAGAAGCGCGAGCCGGCGAGCTTGACGCCGCGCTCGAAGTCGATGATGCCGAGACGTTCGCCCAATTCCCAGTGCGGCCGCGGCTCAAAGTCAAACGGCCGAGGCTCGCCCGACTGCCTGACCAGCACGTTGTCGCGCTCGTCCTCGCCGGGCGGCACTTCGTCGTCGGGCAGATTGGGGAACTCGAGCAGCAGCCCTTCGCGCTCCGCTTCGAGCGTACGCAGGCGCGGCTCCAGGTCCGCGAGCCGGTCACGGATGCGTATAGCCGCTTCGAGCAGCCGCTCGCGCTCGGCCGGTGCGGGGGTTGTGCCGATACGCTTGCTCTCTTCGCGGCGCCGGGCGCGCAGCTCATTGACCTCGTGATCGAGCTTGCGGAACTCGGCATCGACCTTCAACCACTCGTCAAGCGGTTGTGGGGTGTGTCGGAGTTCGATGGAGCGGCGGATGGCTTCAGGGTGATCGCGGATGAACTGTGGGCTAATCATCGTCACGAGTGTCCGGGATCGGTTGGGGCCTGTCAACGCGGCGTCGGCCCGGCGTGCGGCCGCCGATTGACGGGGCCGCGGGCCGCCGACACACTGAGAGAAGCAGAGCCGTGGCGTGGCGGGACGCGGCCATCCACCGGCTCGGATGCGCCGAAAGGTTTGTGGCGTGAAGTTCGGCCTGCTGTATGAGCTGGAATACGCGCGCCCCTGGCACGCCGGCTTCGAACGCGCCCTCTTCCACCAGGCGCTTGAACAGATCGAGCTGGCCGACCGCGTCGGATTCGATTACGTCTGGCAGGTCGAGCACCATTTTCTCAGCGAATATTCGCACTCCTCCGCGCCGGAGGTCTTCCTCGGCGCCGTGTCGCAGCGCACGAAGCGCATCCGCATCGGCCACGGCGTCGTGCTGCTGCCCATGGCCTACAACCACCCGATCCGCGTCGCCGAGCGCATCGCCACGCTCGACATTCTCTCCGAGGGCCGCGTGGATTTCGGCACCGGCCGCTCGGGCACGCCGGTCGAGCTGGGCGGCTTCGGCATCGAACCGGCCCTCTCGCGCGAGATGTGGGAAGAGGCGGTGCGCATCATCCCGCGCATGTGGCTGGACGAGCCCTTTGCCTACGAGGGCCGCTTCTTCAGCGTGCCGCCGCGCAGCATTTTGCCGAAGCCGCTGCAGCGGCCGCATCCGCCGATGTGGGTGGCGGCCGGCAGCCCCGACACCTTCCTTCGCGCCGGCGCCCACGGGCTGGGCGTGCTCTGCTTCATCGTCGGCCGGCCCGCGAACCTGGCGGCGCGCATCGCGCAGTACCGTGAGGCGATCACGCTGGCACAGCCGCCCGCCGGCGTGATCAACGAGCAGGTCGCGGGCTTCACCGTGACGCTGTGCCTCGACGATGATGCGGAGGCGCGGGCGATCGGCGGGCCGGCGGCGCTCTGGTACACGCACATGCTCAGCTCGCTGCTCGGCGACTGGCGCGGGCAATGCATTCCCGGCTACGAGTACTACGCGCGGCTGGGCGAGGAAGCGCGGGCGCAGTCGACGCAGGACCTCGGCCATCTGCTCGAAGACGGCACCTACTGCATCGGCGACGCCGAGGCGTGCATCCGCACCGTGCGCATGTACGAAACGGCCGGCGTCGATCAGATGATCTGCTTCATGCAGGCCGGCCGCATTCCCCACGATAAGATCATGCGCTCGATCGAGCTGTTCGGGGAGAAGGTTATCCCGGCCTTCCGCCGTCCTGCCGCGAGCGCCGCCGGAGGAGACGATGCCGACCCTTGAGGAAGCCGCCAACGCCTTTGCCCGCGACCTGACGGCGGTACCGCCGAACATCGCCGGCCTGATGCTGGTGTTCACGCCCGAAGGCATGATGAAGGCGATGGCGATGCAGGGGCAGATGCAGCAGCGGGCCGCGGCGGCGATGGCCGCGGGCCAGATGCCGGCGCCCACCACCGGCTTCACGGTCGATCTCGTGGGCCAGGACGGCGACGATCACCTGGTCAACCTGAAGCTGCAGAGCGCCGATGGCACCGCCGAGATCGCCACGCGCTGGCGGGAGCTCGAGGGCGTCTGGAAGGTGAACGATCTCGGTCTCACCGGCGTGCTTGACGCGCAGGGCAAGCCGGTCGATCTCTCGGCGCCGCCGGCGGCCGGCGCACCGCCCGCGTCTCCTCCGCCCTCCGCCTGAGAGAAACGGAGGCGCGACGAGCCGCCTCGCTCGGCGCCTAACGCCGCTCGGCGGCGCGGCGCAACGCTTCCAGCGAGAGCAGGCGTACATCCTCGGTCAGCGTGGCCGGCCCGATGCCCGGCGCGGGCGAGACTGCAGCGTTGGCGTGCAACTCCGCGGCGCTGAGCCAGCGGATCGTGGGATCGCCGAAGGTCGCGGGCACGGGATCGAGCGGGCGGCAAAAGTAGATCAGGTCGATGTGCTCGTGCGCTGGTCCGCTGCCGGTGATCGCTTCCAGCAGGATGGTTACCGGCGCCGGGCGCTGGGGCGGCTCGGAGAAGGCGAAGGGGGGCGGACTGCCGGCGATCGTACAGCGCAGACCGCACTCTTCAAAGACTTCGCGCAGGCAGCACTCGGCCGGGTCTTCGTTGGCTTCGAGATGGCCGCCAAAGGGCAACCAGAGCCGCTCTTTGCGATGCCAGTGCAGCAGTACGCGCCCATCGTGCACCACGAAGCCCGTGGCGGTCAGATGGCGAACGCGTGGCTCCGGATCAGGCGCCATCGGTGGGTGCTGAAGGCGGCATAGGCTGACTAATCGTGGCGGTGCCGAATCGCTCGGCACTCTCCACACCGCCGGCGGCGATACGCTTCGTGCGAAGCGCCGGGAAGAGCAGGACTTCGCGGATCGTCGGCTCGTTCAGCAGAATCATCACCAGCCGGTCGATGCCGAGGCCGAGGCCGCCGGCGGGCGGCATGCCGTGCTCCAGCGCCGTCAAAAAGTCCTCGTCCATCAGCTCGGCCTCGTCGTCACCGCGCGTGCGGGCGGCGATCTGGGCGACGAAGCGCTCGCGCTGGTCGATCGGGTCGTTCAGCTCGCTGTAGGCGTTGCCGATCTCGAAGCCGCCGACGAAGGGCTCGAAGCGTTCCACCAGCCCCGGGTCGTCCGGCTTGCGCTTCGCCAGCGGCGAGAGCTCGACCGGATAGTCCAGCACAAATACGGGCTGCTGCAGGTGGGGTTGCACCAGCTCGGAGAAGACCTCGTCGATGAGTTTGCCCCAGCCCGCCTCCGGCGCCGCGTGCAGGCGGCGCTCCGCCATCCAGCGGCGCAGCGCCGCCTCGTCGCGATACGCCTCGAAGTCGAGACGGGCGAACTCGATCAGGGCGTTGCGCATAGTGATGCGCTGCCACGGGGGCGTCAGGTCGAGCGTGCTCTCGCCGTGGGGCACCACGGTCGTGCCCAGCACCTGCTGCGCGACGGTGGCCACCAGTTGCTCGACCATCTCGGCGACCTCTTGGTAGTCGGCGTAGGCCTGGTAGCTCTCCATCATCGTAAATTCGGGGTTGTGCAGCGCGTCCACGCCCTCGTTGCGGAAGATGCGGCCGATCTCGTACACCCGGTCCAGGCCGCCGACCAGCAGCCGCTTGAGATGCAGCTCCAGCGAGATGCGCAGGTAGCGCTGCTCGTCGAGCGCGTTGAAGAAGGTGGTGAACGGCCGCGCCGCCGCACCGCCGGCTTCACTCTGCAGCACCGGCGTCTCGACCTCGATGAAGCCGCGGCCGTCCATAAAGCGGCGGATGGCGGCGACGATCTGGCTGCGCCGCTGGAAGCGCCTGCGCACCTCGGCGCTCGACATCAGATCGAGATAGCGCTGGCGGTACTTCAACTCGACATCGCTGATGGCGTGCCACTTCTCCGGCGGCGGGCGCAGCGCCTTGGCGAGCACCGTCAGCGCCCGCGCTTCGATCGTGATCTCGCCCATGCGGGTGCGGAACAGCGGCCCCTGCACCTGCACGAAATCGCCGAACTCGAGCTGCTCCAGTACGGCCCAGCCGGTTTCGCCGAGCAGATCGCGCTTGAAATAGGCCTGGATCTCGCCGGTCGAGTCTTCAAGATGGGCGAAGATCGCCTTCTTGCCCATGATGCGCAGCGGCCGCAGCCGCCCGCAGACGCTGACGTCGCCTGAGGTCTGCTCTCCGCCGCCTTCGTTCCGCTCAAACTGTGCGAGCGCCTGCGCGGCCGTATGCGTGCCGTGGGCACGGATCGGGTACGGATCGGCGCCAAGGGCGCGCAGGCGCTCCGCCTTGGCACGGCGCTGCTCGAACAGTTCGTCTGTGCGCTCGTCCACGCTCGTTTGGCCCGGGAGAGAGATTGGTCGATGGCTAGAGGGTAACGGCGGCGGGACGTAGGATCAAAGATACGCCGCGCGCGGCGCGTGGTCGGGGGGCGTCGATGGGAGACGTGAGGGGCGGACAACACCAGGCGTGCGATTTGGGTAGATTCTGTTATAGCATGACAGACACACGAAGCGGCGGTGGCGAGCTGCAGGCGAGCGAGCGCCGGATCGCGCGGGCAAATGGCGTGGAGGAACGGCGATGACCCGGCGCGGCGCTGGTCCGCTGGGTTTGCGCGGCGGTGAGCGCGGGTCGGGAGCGTTCGGGTTCGGCGGCAACCTGCCGATCGTCGGCTTTGGGCTGGTGGCGCTGCTCCTGCTCGTCCTGGTGATCATCTTCCTCGCGAGCCGCTGCGGCGGCGCGTCGGCGCACCAGGTGGCGGACTGCACGGGCAAAGCGCCGGCGCCGCCGCAGGGCTACGCCTACGCCAGCGGCTACTGTGTGATGGGCTCCTCCTACGGCCAGTACGCCGGGCAAAACGTGTCGTTGCAGATCAAGCTGAGCGATCGCTCGACCACGCGCGGGCTAAGCATCTACTCCTACGACGGCGGCAAGTGGACGCGGCTTGCACCGGCCGAGGTGATCGCCGGCGGCACACAGGCTCAGAACACCACCGCCATGCATCTGCCGAAGTCGTTCGCGGTCTTGCGCCGCACGGGCGGCGATTTCCTGGTGCTTGGCGAACTGCCGCAGAACACCTTCGCCAGCCCCGACGCAGCGCAGTTCATCGCGGACGCGGCGCCGTTCACCTACACCCCCGCCGCCGATGGCTCGCTCAACGGCGGCCCGGTGAACGTGCCGCAGGGCGCGCCTTACGGCGTGATGCCGGCGATCACGGCCCAAAGCGGCGCCGCCTCGCAGAACGTCAACGGCATCCTCGCCGGCGCAGGTCTGCGCAGCACGCACATCGATCGCATCGTGGCCGAGGCGGCCCGCGGCAACTACGAAGGGATTGAGCTCGACTATTCCGCGGTGGACACGCCGCTGAAGGACAACTTCACCCAGTTCGTGCAGGCGCTGGCGGATAAGCTGCACGCCGCCAACCGCAAACTGGTGCTGCGCCTGCCGCTGCCACGCAAGGACGCCAACGGCTGGAACACGGGCGCCTACGACTGGGCCGCATTGGGCAGGTCGGCCGATCTGCTGATCATGGCCGTGGAGCGCGATCAGTCGATCTACCGCACCCGCGTCCCCGATGCCGTGAAGTATTTGACGGGCCTGGTCGACTCGCACCGGCTGCTGCTGGAGGTCTCGCCCCTCTCGGAGGAGCGCGCCGATTCCGGCAGCGTGCGCGCCCTGACCACGCTGGAGGCCCTCAGTCTCGCGGGCCAGATCACGGTGCGCGACCCGGACAAGCTCGTGACCGGCGGCCAGGCAACGCTGGCCGCGGAGAATATCAACCGCGAAGGCGGCAGCGGGCCGAACTGGACGCCGCAGGGTGTTGTTTCCTTTGAGTACAAGACGCAGGACGGCCAGCGCACCGTCTGGATCGAAAACAGCTTCAGCGTGGGCTACAAGCTCGAAATCGTCCAGGTCTATCACCTGGGCGGCGTGGCCGTGGACGACGCCTCTGCCAATCCGGCGGTCACCAATATCTGGCCGGCGGTGCAGCAGTACCAGGCAGCCGGAGCGCCGCTGCTTCAGCAACCCAATCCGCAGACGCTGCGTCCGAGCTGGCTGGCCGACGGAAAACCGATTGCGGACGCCGGCAACCGCGCGGTGATCACGTGGACGGCGCCCGACACGCCGGGATCACATACCATCTCCGTCATCGTCAGTGACGGCACCATGCGCGTCATCGACACCACCTCGGTCACCGTGCGCGCGGGCACGCCCGCCGGCCCCGGCGCGAGTCCCGCGGCCTCGCCTTCGGGCCGCTTCACGCCGACGCCGGCACGGGCGACGCCGACGCGCAGCAGCCGCTGAGCCGCTCGCATGCGCATCATCGCCGGTACGGCGCGCGGCCGAACGCTGGCGGGGCCGCGCAACCTCACCACCCGGCCGACCTCGGACAAAGTGCGTGGCGCAATCTTCTCCATGCTTGAAGCGCGCGGCGCCTCGTTTAGTCACGTGCTGGACCTCTATGCCGGCACCGGCGCCCTCGGGATTGAGGCGCTCAGCCGCGGCGCCGAGTTCGCGGAGTTCGTGGAACGCGAACGCGGCGCCTGCGCGGTGATCGCAGAGAACCTGCGCCGCTCCGGTCTGGAAGCCGCCGCCCGCGTGCACTGCGCGGCGCTGCCGGCTGCGTTGGGCCGCGTGAACGGTCCGTTCGGCCTGATCTTCTGCGACCCGCCATACGCCGATGCAAGCGTCGCAGAAACGCTGGAGCGGCTGCGCTCCGGCAGAGAACTCGATGCATCAAGCACTATCGTCTACGAGCACGGCCGCCGTACCATGCCTCCGGACGCGTGCGGCGGGCTGCCACGGCGGGTTACGCGGCGGCACGGCGACACCTCCGTGACCCTCTACTATTTGGACAAGCCCAATGACGACAATCCCGATGGCGATGCCACCGAAGGAGAGGACATTGACGATTGCGGTCTATCCGGGCCGGTTTGACCCCGTGACCAACGGCCATTTGGACATCGTGCGCCGCGCGCACAAGATCTTCGGTACCGTAATCGTTGCGGTGGTGCGCAGTCGCTCGACCGTGTTCAGCACCGAGGAGCGCATCGACCTGTTCCGCGAGGCGGTGAAAGATCTCCCCGGCGTGAGCGTCGCGGAGATCCCCGGCCTCACGGTGGACTTCGCCCGCGAACATGGCGCCAACGTGCTGGTGCGCGGCATCCGCGCGGTCACCGACTTTGAATACGAATTCGACATGGCGTTGATGAACAAGAAGATGGAGCCCGAGATCGAATCCGTGTATCTTATGACCAGCCTTGAGCACCTGTTTATCAGTGGGAGCCGTATCCGCGAGGTAACCAGTTTGGGGCGCGATCCTTCCGAGTTCGTCATGCCACATGTGGCAGCGGCGCTGAGGCGCAAATTCGGCGAGGGCTAGACGCCCACTTCCCCGCCGCTCTGCCGTCGCCACCGGGAGGTAGCAGCCGTCGATATCCTTCACTTGCTGGACCAGCTCGAGGAAGAGGTGGCCTCCGCGCGCAAGGTGCCGATGGGCGGCGGCGTACTGGTCGATCGCAAGCGCCTGCTGGAGTTGATCGATCAGTTGCGCGTGGCCATTCCCGCGAACATTCGCGAGGCGCGCGACGTCATGCAGCGGCGCGAGCAAACGCTTGCCGACGCCGAAAACGAGGCGCGCAACATCGTGGCCAGCGCCCAGGCCGAGCTGCATCGCCGCCTGAGCGACTCAGCGGTGACGCGCGAAGCGCAGAGCGAGGCCGAACGGATGCGGCGCGAGGCGCAGGCGCGTGCCGACGGCCTGCTGCAGGAAGCGCAGCTGACCGCCGCGCAGGACGTGCGTGCCGCGCGCGAGACGGCGCGCCAGCAGATGGCCGACGCCGACGAATACGCGCTGGCGGTGCTCTCTCGTCTGGATAAGCAGATGTCGGCCTTCCTCGCCAACGTGCGACAGGGCATCGATGCCCTGCAAAACGAGGGCGGCCGCTGAATCCGCCGGCAGGGCCGCCGCGGCCGCTCACTTCAGCTGGATGTTCACCAGGCGGCCCGGCACGGTGATTACGCGCACGATCTCGCGCCCGTCCGTGTAGACGCGCACGCGCTCGCTGGCCAGGGCCGCCTCGCGCAGCTCGGCCGCGCCGGCTCCGGCCGGCAATTCCACGCGGTCCCGCAGCTTACCGTTTACCTGCACCGCCACGGTGACGACCTGATCGGCAGCCAGTGCCGCGTCGAAGGCCGGCCACGCCTGCTGGTGGATCGAGTACGGCTTGCCGCGGCGCTGCCACAGCTCCTCCGCGATGTGCGGCGCGGAGGGCGCCAGCAGCAGCACCAGGGTTTCGACCGCCTCGGTCCATGCCGCGGCCTCGACGCCGCGATCGGCGGCCTGGCGTAGGCCGTTCACATACTCCATCAACCCGGCGATCATCGTGTTGAAGCGCATCGCCTCGATGTCGTCCCCGACACGTTTGATCGTCTTGTGCTGCAGGCGGCGCAGATCGCGCGTTGCAGCCTCGTCGCCGGCGCCCGACGGAGGGGGCTCCAGCGCCAGGCTCCAGACCGCGTTCAGCCAGCGGCTGATGCCGCGGATGCCGGTCATCTGGAAGGGGCCGCCCTCGCTCCAGGGGCCGATGAACATCAAGTAACAGCGCACGGTGTCGGCGCCGTAGCGGGCGACCTGCTCGTCCGGATTGGCCACGTTGCCGCGCGACTTGCTCATCTTGTGGCCGTCTCCACTCAGGATCATCCCCTGGTTGAACAGGTGTGTGAACGGCTCCTCGTCTTCCGTCAGGCCCAGGTCCTTCATCGCCTTGGTCCAGAAGCGGGAGTACAGCAGGTGCAGGATGGCGTGCTCAATGCCCCCCGTATACTGCTGCACCGGCAGCCACTGCTTCGCCGCGGCCTGGTCGAACGGTGCGCTGTCGTCGTGCGGGCTCAGGTAGCGATACCAGTACCAGGACGAATCGACGAAGGTATCCATCGTGTCGGTTTCGCGCTCGGCCGGCCCGCTGCAGACGGGGCAGGTGACCTTGCGGAATCCCTCGTGGTACTTCAGCGGCGATTCGCCCGTGGGGCGGAACTGGGCATCTTCCGGCAGCAGCACGGGCAGATCCGACTCGGGCACCGGGACCGTGCCATCCCTGGGACAGTAGATGATCGGGATCGGCGTGCCCCAGTAGCGCTGACGGCTAATCAGCCAGTCGCGCAGGCGGTAGGTCACGGCAGCGCGACCGATCGCTTCCTTCTCCGCAAAGGCGACGATCTGCCGCTTGGCCTCGTCTTCCTCCAGCCCATTGAACGGGCCGGAGTTAATCGTTCGCCCGCCGTGGGTCTCCGCCTGGGCGAACGGCGCGCCGTCCCAGTCCTCAGGTGCGTAGACGGGGCGAATCTCCAGCCCGAACGCCTTCGCGAAGTCGAAGTCGCGCTGGTCGTGCGCGGGCACCGCCATGATCGCGCCGGTGCCGTAGCCCAGCAGCACGTAGTCGGCGATGTAGACGGGGATGTGCTCGCCGTTGAACGGGTTCAGGCAGTAGCCGCCGGTAAAAACGCCCGTCTTCTCCTTGTCGGCCGCCGTGCGCTCGATCTCCGTTTCGCGGGCGGCACGCTCGACGTAGGCGTCGACTTCGGCGCGGCGCTCCGGCGTCGTCAGCCGCTCGACCAGGGGATGCTCGGGCGCCAGCACCATGAAGGTGGCGCCGAACACCGTGTCGGGCCGCGTGGTGAAGACCGTCAGCGGTTCCCTGGCGCCGTCGGACAGCAGGGCGCGGAAGACCAGCTCGGCGCCCTCGCTGCGGCCGATCCAGTTGCGCTGCATCGTCACGACCTTCTCGGGCCAGTCCAGTCCCTCGAAGTTCAGCAGCCGATCGGCGTAATCGGTGATCTTCAGGAACCACTGGTCCAGGTCGCGCTTCACCACGGGCGTGCCGCAACGCTCGCAGTGGCGGTCCTCGCCGACCACCTGCTCGCGCGCCAGCGTCGTGTTGCAGTTGGGGCACCAGTCGACGGCAGCCAGCTTGCGGTAGGCCAGGCCGTGTTTGAAGAACTGCAGGAAGAACCACTGGTTCCAGCGGTAGTACTCGGGCGTGCAGGTTACGACCTCACGCGACCAGTCGAACATCGCGCCCATCTGGCGAAACTGGCGCCGCATTCGCTCGATGTTCGCCATGGTGGAGACGTAGGGGTGCACGTTGTTCTTGATCGCGGCGTTCTCGGCGGGCAGACCGAAGGCGTCGAAGCCCATGGGGAACAGGACGTTGTTGCCGCGCATGCGCAGGTAGCGCGCCCGCGCGTCCGGCACTGCCTCCGCATACCAGTGGCCGATGTGCAGGTCGCCGGAGGGATACGGGTACATTGTCAGGAAGTAATACTTCGGACGCGGATCGTCGTCGCGGACGCGGTACAGCCCGTCGGCCTCCCAGCGCTCCTGCCACTTCGGCTCGATTGCGGCCGGCTCGTAGCGCTCAACGTGCGATGTTTGTGTTGCCATCGTTGTCTCCCCGCGTGCGCCGGTCCTCCCGCGCGCCTCGGTGCCTTGATGCCCTCATGCGCACACGCTGCCCATCGGGCAGCGTTGCAGCCGCACAAAAAGCCCTCCGTCCACTCAGGGACGGAGGGCACACAGGCCAAACTCCGCGGTACCACCCTGCTTGGCCGCGGCGCCCCGACCGTGCCGGGGACGTCTCGCTGCGGCCCGCCTTGGGGGCGCGATAACGGGCGCTGGCCGTCGACCGCTACTGAGCCGGCCCCGCGTTGTACGGCGTCGGGACCACTGGTTCGCGGCCGCCACTCCCGGGCGAGTTCGGTCTCACATGCCGCCTTGCACCAACCGGCGGCTCGCTGCCCAGCCATGGACGCGGAACGCCCTGCTGAGATCGAAGACCTACTGCTCCCGTTCGGCGTGTGTGCGTTTCGGTTCGGCTGTCCGCTCGCCGTTCAGCCGGTGGAGATGAGGGGATTCGAACCCCTTACCTCAACACTGCCAGTGTTGCGCTCTCCCAATTGAGCTACATCCCCAGAGTTCCATCAGTATAGCAGATGCCGCTCGCGACCGCAAGATAATGCAACGACGCTGCAACACTCGTCGCCGCTCGCGCCGCTCCGGGTCGGCGGGTTGGTGCTCTGCACCCGAACTGATTGAGCACTTCATCAGTTGCGATATGGTTGCGCAATAGATCATCTGTGCTTATTGCAGCGACCGTGCAAAATCGTGCCGTCGGGCCGACCTTCTCCCACACTGTGCGGAACTTGTACGGCCATGCGCCGCCTTTCGCTGGACAAGCTCCCATCGCGCTCCGTACCATGGCGCGGGCCGCCAGATGTAAGCGGCACTTTGTCTGCTTTGTCGGTTCGGCTAGCACTCTCGGAGAAACTGACACGACCCCGCGCTCTGGAGGAAGCCGCGGGACGCCCGAGAGGCACGGTAATGAAGGGGGTTTCATGCACCGACAGCTCGTGGCGGCGCTCGCCAGCGCCGTAACGGTGACGCTGATCTCGGCGAGCGGGACGCTCGCCGGCGGCGACACCGTGGTGCAGCTCGGCGGCTCGCCGCAGCGCGTCTCCGCACAGGTCAACGGCGGCGACTTATCGTTCGCGTCGATTGCAGCAGCGTCCCAAGTACCAGCCAAGACCATTCTCTCGCTCAGCACTGGCCCGGCCTTGCCGCCGGCCGACGCAGCCGACCGCGCGATCGCCGCGCCGCCGGCGCCGCCCGCTGGGCCCGAGAGCGCGCCCGCCGCCTCCGATGCACCGCAGGGGCCGGCGATACCGTTACCCGTACTGTCTGGTCCGGCTTCTCCCGACGCCGCGCCGGCGCCGGGCAGCCTGCCGGAGACGCCGGCGCCGGTCGCCGGTCCGGTGATCCAGACCGGGCTCGCGACCTGGTACGGTCCCGGCTTCAACGGCAGCATCACCTACTGCGGCGAGATCTATGACCAGTGGGCACTGACCGCAGCCAGCAATACGCTGCCCTGCGGCACGGTCATCATCGTGACGAACAGAGATACGGGGCAGGCCGTGCATCTGCGCATCACCGATCGCGGCGGCTTCGGCGGCAGCGTGATCCTCGACCTCTCGCGCGCCGCCTTCCTAAGCATCGCGCCCGCGTCGGCGGGCGTCATTCCAGTTTCCGTCGCGCTGCCGGTGCCCTGAGTCGTCTCGAACCCGCGTGGCGCTACGCCGTCGCCAGCGGCTCGGCAGCGACCTGCGGCCGTGGCAGCAGTGCCCACGGCCCCAGCGTGAGCAGCGAGGCGGCGCCGATGAACAGCGCCGTGGTCAGGAAGGCGGCCGTCAGGCCCGCGGCCTGTGCGATGGCGCCGAGGCCGGGCTCCAGCACCGCCAGAACCAGGCTGCCCAACAGTTGACCGAGGGAGAGCACGGTCGCGCGCTGCGCGGCCCGCGTATGGCGGTTGATGTAGTCGCTAATCGTGGGGTCGACGCCAGCCGATGCCACCGCGAACAGCGGAAAGGCGACGAAGGCGATCAGATTGTCCCAGAGGCCGAGCAGCAGGAAGCAGGCGCAGAAAAGCCATGGCGCCGCCAGCAGGAAGCGGCGTTCGCGGACACGCCGCACAAGGCGGTAGGCCAGCAGGGCCGCGGCAATCGTGCCCACGCGCGCCGGGATCTGCCAGGCGCCGACCTGGGCGACGGATACGCCGTGCCGCACGAGAAACGGCTGCACAAAGATGATCGGCGCCAGCTCTGAAACCCTCAGCGCCGACGAGAACAGTAGCATCCAGCGCAGGTGCGGCTCGTGCCAGGCTTCTGCGGCGCCGCGGCGCATCGCCTCCCAGACGCCCGGGCGATCTTCGCTGGGGTGGTGGGGCGGCTCGTGCAGGCGCAGGGCCACCGCGACGGTCAACAGTGAGATGCCCGCCGTGGCGAGGATCGGTACGTCCAGGCGGGTGGCCGCGGCCAGCGGAGCACCCACCGCGAGCGACACGATCGCCGCCGCGGCCGTGCAGGCAAAGGCGCGGCCGGCGAGGCGCGGGTAGTCCTCCTGGCGGCCGTGGCTGGCGAGGTGGTCGTACAGCAGCGCCAGGTCAGCGCCTTGCCCGAACGCCATGCCGATCGCCCAGAGCACGTACGAAGCGAGAATGAGCGGATACGATGAGGCGAGGCCGAAGACGAGGTAGGCGATCGCCAGCACCAGACCGCCGACGACGAGCGCGGTTCGCCGCCCGTAGCGGTCGGCGAACGCCCCGGTCGGCACCTGCGCGATTAGAGAGATCAGCCAGAAGGGCGCGTCGAGGGCCGTGATCTGCGAGAGGGACAACCCGCGCTCGCGCTGCAGGTAGAGCACCCAGATCGGCAGCCAGAGCAGCAGGTTTGAGAGGAAGCGGTAGACATAAAACCGCCGGAGGTTCGCCCGTAAATCGATACCGGCCGGCGGCGTTTCCGCCGCCGACCGGTTGCCGAACCCCGCGCCTGGATTCATCATCGCAACCTGTTGAAGCTCGAGAGCGCGTTAGCAACCTCGGAAAGGTCGGTCGCCGGCAGGCGGAAGGCGAAGACGCTGGGCGCCAGCACATTCTCCTTGGTGACGAGCACCGAGAGCACCAAACAGAATACAATGAAACCGATGAAGGTGGACACAATTACATGGCCAGGTTGGGCGTCCACGGACACCTGGATGCCAATATCCATGAGAAGGAAAAATAGGCCAAACACTGCCACACCGACGCCAAGATTTACGCCCGGTATGAACATGAGCAGCCCGAGAATGAGCGGCAACGTGGCAAAACTGCAGGCTCGGAACATGCGCTGAATGTCGGCGGTATAGTGAAAAACGTTCACCAGGAGGACATACGCCACGCCGATCCACACCGCCCAAAGCACGAAGGCAAAGATCGAACCCAGCAAAACCGATTGCCAAAAGATCTTGCCGGCATCGCCGTAGCCCTGCGCCAGCCACCAGAACCAGCCGCCGAACCCGGCCAGCAGGATGGCGATGGCCGCGATGATCAGGGCGGGGATCGTCGCATTGGTGTCGTCGCGCATCTCCTCGAAAACGCTGGTGTCGAGCTTCAACAGGAACCGCTGCAGCCGGTCGACGATGACCTGCGTGTCCATGCGCTCCGCGCCTCCTCGGCGGCCCGCGGCGCGGCCGATCCGCTGTTATGGTATCTACGTGATCGGAGCGCCAGCCGATTCGCCGCATTCTAGCACGCCGGCACAAACAGGGCCGCGCAGATGGGCAGACGGACGGGTGATTCTGAGAAAGTCCCGCGCAGCTCAACGTAACGGCTGGCTCTGGGGCAGGCCGGCGCGGCGCGGCAGCGCTGCCGGTGTGGGCCGAAGCTTGGCCACGACGATCACGCGCAGCGGGCTCTCCACGCCGACGCCGGGCAGCGGTAGGGTGCGCGCCGCGCCGCCACCACAACGAGCAATCGCCGCCCCGGCCGCCGCCAGCTCGTGCCTCAGGCGCGAACCCTTCACGGTGGCGAGCCGGCCGCCGATGCGCGAGAACGGCAGGGTCAGCTCGGCCAGCGCCGGCAGCGGCGCTACGGCGCGGGCGAGCACCAGGTCGAAGCACTCCCGCAGCCGCGACTCGTGGGCCGCGTCTTCCGCCCGCGCCGCGACGACGGCCGCATTTGGCAGCGCCAGCTCGTGCAGCACGTGCTCAAGAAAGCGGGCCTTCTTCTTCGTCGCCTCCAGCAGGGTGAGGCGCAGCCGCGGCCAGACGATCGTGAGCGGCACGCCGGGAAAGCCCGCGCCCGCGCCCACGTCGACGACCCGTTCCCGGCCCTGAAGCAGGCCCGCGTCGCGCAGTGCCGCGCCGAAGGCCAGCGACTCGACGAAGTGCCGGCGCTGGATGCCGGCCGTGTCGCGCACGCTGGTCAGATTCATGCGGGCGCCGTGCTCGACGAGCAGCGCGAGGTAGCGGCGGAAGCGATCCAACGCCGCGTCGTCGAGCGCGAGACCGACTGCTTCGGCGCCGGCCGCGAGCAGCGCGAGGTCGCCGGGCGGGTCCGCGCGTTGACACCCCATCGAGCCGCTCCATAGTATGATCGGCGTGACGCCGCCGCCGGTGGGGCGTCATTCGTCGTTTTCGGCCGATCCCGGCGCGGCCGGCGCATCCCTCGGCCAGGAGGCTCAGGTGGCAAGCAAGAAATCCACCGCCAACACGTCGCTCGTGGACGCGGCCGCCCAGTACATCGCAACACTCGGCCAGGACGCCGCGCAAGACGCGCAGCCGGCCGTGCACCGTTTCGTGCAGTGGTTCGGCGGCGCCCGTCCGGTGGGCGCGCTGAAGGGCAGCGACGTGGAGCGGTTCGTCGAGGAGTCCGCGGGTCGCGGGGGCAGCCAGGGTCGCAGCGTCGAGGCGGTGCGGCCGTTTCTTGCGCATCTCAAGAAGGCCGGGCTCACCCCCACCAATCTGAGCACGGCGATCAAGCTGCGCCGCACGGAAAGCGAGAACGGCAGCGGCCTCTCCAGCGACGCCGTGCAGATGACGCGTTCCGGCTTCGAGGCGCTGCAGCGGGAGCTTGCCCAGCTCAAGGACAGCCGTACGGAGATCGCGCTGGAGCTTGAGCAGGCGATGGCGGATAAGGACTTCCGCGAGAACGCGCCGCTCGACGCCGCGCGGGAGAAGCAGGCGCACGTCGAGGCGCGCATCCGCCGCATCGAGGAACAACTGCGCCACGCCGCGATCGTCGAGGGCGCCTCCACCGGCGCCGCCCGCGTCGGCAGCCACGTGCTCGTACTCAACCTCGGCACCAATCAGGCGACCAAGTATCAGCTTGTCAGCCCGAGCGAGGTCGATCCGAAGCTGGGCAAGATCTCGATCCTTTCGCCGGTGGGCAAGGCGCTGGTCGATCGCATCAAGGGTGAAGAGGTGTCGGTGAACGTGCCGGCGGGCACGCTGAAGCTGCGCGTCGAATCCGTGGAGGGCTAGTGAACCCGGCGCCGTGACCGCCTTCACGCGCGGCAACGGGGCGCCGCGCTACGCTCTCTCTGCAATGCCGAGCGGTGCACCGCGCGATGAAGCGTTAGCAAGGATTTAATCGGTCGTTAACCCTCTCTGCTGCCGTGGCGCCCATGCTTGCGGTGGACTCCCAGCGTGATGGGACGTCCAGACGTCTCCTCAGGGGCCGGTCCGCTGGCGGGGTGGTGCAGCGGGGAGAGCGGACCGGCCCCTGTTATCGTCGCAACCGGCGAACGCTCGAACCGTCGAGCCGGCCGATGCGTGATAGCGGACGAGGGGGCGAGCGGCGTGGACGGCCCCATTACCGACGTTCCTCCACATCCTGCAGCCGTGGCCAGCGGAACGGTGGAGCGGCCGCGCATCAGCCGGCGGCGCCTGCTCTGGCTCGGAACCGGGGCGGCCGTGCTTGTGGGCGGCGCCTGCAGGGTGCTCACCAATCTCGGCGGCTTCCGCATCAACGAGGTTGAGACGCAGACGCCGGTCTTCAACCCCGCGACGTTCCAGCTTACTGTTGACGGGGCCGTGCAGCAGCCGCTCACGCTGAGCTGGGAGCAACTGCTGGCCCTCCCCGCCGTCTCGCAGGTCAGCGACTTTCACTGCGTCGAGGGCTGGGGTGTAAAGGACGTGCGCTGGCAGGGCGTGCGGCTGCAAACCCTGGCGGACCTGGTGAAGCCGGTCAACCCCTCCTTCATCACCTTCCACTCACTGGGCGGCGTCTACCGAGACAGTCTCAGCATCGACCAGGCGCTGCTGCCCGATACGCTGCTCGCCTATCACATGTACGAGCAGCCGTTGACGCCTCCGCACGGCCGGCCGCTGCGCCTGATCGTGCCGCAGATGTACGGCTACAAGGGCCCGAAGTGGCTGACGCGCGTCGAGTTTACCGGCCAGCGCGTGGTGGGTTACTGGGAGCAGCGGGGCTGGCAGATCGATGGCTGGCGCAGTTGACGGCACGGAGGGCACGATCCGGCGCTTCTCCGCCGCCTCCCGGGTCGCGCACTGGGCGCTGGCGATCCCGTTCCTGATGCTGCTCGCCAGCGGGCTGCTGCTGTTCCTGCCGTCGGTTAAGGCAGTGCACGTCGGCGGCTACCGGCTGGTGCCGCTGATCCATATTCTGTCGGGCGTGCTGTTCGCACTGGCGGCGCCGGTCGTGTGGCTTGCGGCGCCGGGCCGACGCTGGCTTCGCGCCGATCTGCGGCGCCTGCTGCGGGTTGAAGCCCTCGATCGTGCCTGGCTGCGCTACGCCGGCTATGCGCTGCTGGGTGCAAAACTCGCGGCGCCGCCGGTGGGCAAATTCAATGCCGGGCAGAAACTGAACACCGCGGCGATGCTCCTGCTCTCGTTCGGCCTTTGCCTGAGCGGGGCCGTGCTCGGCGTCAACTTCTTCACCAAGGCGGTCTTCGCCTCGGCCTTCGTGGAGCGCGTCTTTCCCCTGCACGACCTCTTCATGCTGCTCGCGCTGCCGCTCGTCGCCGGCCATGTCTACCTGGCGACGATCAATCCCGGCACGCGGCCCTCCCTGCGCGGCATGTTCGATGGGCGCGTGCGGCGCGACTGGGCGCTGGCGCATCACCGAGAGTGGGTGCGCGAGCTGCCGGCGCCCGGCGATGGGCAGCAGGCGAGCGGCACCGGTTCGAGTGCTGAATCGTGAGTCGGTGACCGGCTCTCCGCCGTCCTGGACGCTCGGGCGTGGGAATGCGGACCGGTTTTGCAGCCAGCCGAGGGCGGGTTACGCTGTCGCGCCTGCCGCGCAGCCTGTACGATAGATCCATGAGAACTCTGCGCGTGGCGCTCGCCCAGATCAACGCAACCGTGGGCGACATCGAGGGCAACGCCGCGGCGATCGTGGCGCAAATCGCGCGGGCGCGCGACGCCGGCGCCGACGTCGTCTGCCTGCCCGAGCTGGCGCTGACCGGCTATCCGCCGGAAGATCTGCTGCTTCGGCGGCAGTTCGTCGAAGATAACCTCAGGGCGCTCCACGACCTGCTGCCGCACACGCAGGGCATCACGGCCGTCGTCGGCTTCGTCGACCTGGCGAACGATATTTACAACGCGGCGGCGATCCTCAGCGATGGCCGGCACGTGGATAGCTACCACAAGCAGTTCCTGCCCAACTACGGTGTCTTCGACGAGGATCGCTACTTCCAGCGCGGCCGCCGCGCCCCGGTCTACGAGATCGCCGGCGCGAAGGTGGGCGTCAACATCTGCGAAGACATCTGGTATCCGGGCGGCCCGACGCAGGAGCAGGCGCTGGCCGGCGCCGAGGTGATCCTCAACATCAACGCCTCACCCTTCCATGCCGGCAAGCGCAGCTTTCGTGAGAAGATGCTCGGCACCCGCGCCGCCGACAACACCGTCGCCGTCTGCTTCGTCAACATGGTCGGCGGGCAGGATGAACTGGTGTTCGACGGCGGCAGCATGATCTTCGATCCGGCCGGCGACCTGGTCGCGGCCGCGCCGAGCTTCGCCGAGGATCTGCTGCTCTGCGACATCGACGTGGACGCCGTGGTGCAGGCGCGGCTGCACGACTCGCGCCGGCGCAAGGAGCAGTTCGACTTCGAGGGCGAAACCGCCGGCCGCAAGTCAATCTTCGTCAGCGGCGTCTCGCCGCGGCACGAGCGCCGCACGCCGCTGCCGGCGCCGAATCGCATCGAACCGCTCGGCCGCGCCGCCGAGGTTTACCAGGCGTTGGTGACCGGCACGCGCGACTATATGCGCAAGAACGGCTTCCGCGACGTGTTCATCGCCCTCTCCGGCGGCGTCGACTCGTCGATCACCGCCGTCGTGGCCGTCGATGCGCTGAGGGCCGAGCACGTTACCGGCGTCTCGATGCCATCGCGCTACTCTTCGGACCACAGCCGCAGCGACGCCGCGGAGCTGGCGCAAAACCTCGGCATCCGCTGCCTGACGCTCCCGATCGAAGCGGCGTTCTCGGCGTCGTTGAAGACGCTGGAGCCGATCGCCGGCGAACTGGCGCCGGGACTGGCGGAGGAGAATCTGCAGGCGCGCATCCGCGGCAACTACCTGATGTTTCTCACGAACAAGTTCAACGCGCTGGCGTTGACCACGGGGAACAAGAGCGAAATGGCCACGGGTTACAGCACGCTCTACGGTGACATGGCCGGCGGCTTCGCCGTGATCAAGGACGTGCCGAAGACGCTGCTGTACGAAGTCTGCCGTTACCGTAATACGCTCGGCGAGCGGCCGGTGATTCCCGAAAACGTGCTGGTGAAAGAACCCTCGGCAGAGCTGCGGCCAGACCAGAAGGACAGCGACAGCCTGCCGCCGTACGAAGTGCTCGATCCGATCCTCGAGGCCTATGTCGAGGACGACCGCACCGTCGATGAGATCGTGGCGCTGGGCTTCGACGAGGCGCTGGTGCAGCGCGTGATCACGCTGGTGAACCGCAGCGAGCACAAGCGCCGCCAGGCGCCGCCCGGCGTCAAGATCACGCCGCGCGCCTTCGGCCGCGATCGCCGCCTGCCGATCGCCAACCGTTACCGCGGTTATTGAGGGCCGCCCGCGCACTACGGCCCGCGGCTCACGCTCAGGCTGACGGCGCCGCCCTTGCTCAGCGCCGTGCCGGCGGGCGGGTCCTGACCGATGACCGTACCAAACGGCTCTTGCGAGCTGGTCATGGTCACGCTGACCGTCAGGCCCGCGGCGTGCAGGTCGCTCGTGGCCCGGTCCAGCCGCTCGTGCTGGACCGATGGCACCGCGGCCGTGCCGCCGGCGCTCGTACGGCTAGAGAGCACGACGGCGAGGGAAACAATCAGCGCCACCAGCAATGCCAGCAGGATCGCGAGCAGCAACCAGAACGCGCCCGAGCGTGGCCGCGGCGCCGCGGTCAGATCTTCGCGGCGCCAAACCTGCGTAGGCTCGCGCGGCGGCGCGAGGGACGGGCCATCGACGGAGAAGCGTTCAGGGCCGGCGGTCCCCGCCTCGCGCAGCGCGGCCGCCAGCTCGCCGGCGCTGCGGCAGCGGCCGGCTCGATCCCGTGCAAGGCAACGCATCACGGTCGCCGTCAGCGCCGGGGGCAGGTTCGGGTTCAACTCGCGGAGCGGGCGCGGCTCGGACACAAGCCGCCGCGTCGCCAGCGCCGCCAGGTTCGGCGCTTCGAAGGGCAGGCGGCCGCTGAGCAGCTCGTAGAGGACCGTGCCAAGGGAGTAGATGTCGGCGCGCCCGTCCAGGGGCACGCCTTCGAGCTGCTCCGGCGCGACATACCCCGCCGTACCGCTCACGGACGAGGTCAGCGCAGCCGTGGCCGCGAGCGACTGTGAGATGCCGAAGTCGACCAGCTTGGTGTGACCGCGGGCGTCGATCAGCACGTTCTGCGGTTTCACGTCACAGTGAATCACGCCGCGGTCGTGGCCGTACTGCAGGGCATCGGCCACCTCGGCGGCGAGGGCCGCGGCGCGGGCGGGCGGCAGCGGCGCCTGCGTGTCGATCACCTGCTTCAGGCTGCCGCCCGGCACATACTCCATCACGATGTAGGGCCAGCCCTGGTAGATGCCGGCGTCGTACACGCCGACGATGCCGCTGTGCGTCAGCGACGCCGCGGCCCGCGCCTCGCGCAGGAAGGCGGCACGCTCGGCATCGTTGCCGCCGATGCGCGTGTTCAGCACCTTGATCGCCACGTCGCGGTCGAGCAGGCGATCGATGCCGTGGTACACGCTGGACATGCCGCCATAGCCGACGGGCTCCTGCACGTCGTAGCGGTCGGACAAGCGCATGCCGGGCCCAATGCGGTCGGGCCGCTGCCGGTCGAACGCCGTGCCTGAGGGCTGACTCATCCCCCGGTTGGTCCCCCTCTGCCCTGCTCCCGGTGATCGGCCGTGTGGCTGGTACACTCGGTGGCGGAGCGGCGGCCTCTTTTGAGCGGGCCGCGCACACGCCATAGGTATGGTACTGCGAAGCCGCGCGAACGAACTCTTCCTGCTGTTGCTGGTCTGTGGCTTCCTCGCCCTGGCGTGCGTTTCCTTGCAGCAGTCGATGCCGGCGGCGCGGACACGCTCGGCGCCGCTGGCGGCCGGCTTCTGCCTGCTCTTTCTCGCCGCCCACTTCGCGCTCTGCCGCCTCAGTCCGGAATGCGATCAGGTGCTGCTGCCGGTCGTCGCCCTGCTGGCCGGCGTCGGACTGGTATTCGCCGTGCGGCTCAACCCGGCGTCGGCTTCGCTGGCAGCGAAGCAGCTCGTCTGGCTGGCGCTGGGCCTGCTGCTAATGCTCGCTACCGTGCGCGCGATGGAGCAGTACGCCGTGCTGCGCCGCTACCAGTATCTTGCGGCCTTCGGCGGCCTGGCGCTGATGGCGGTGACGGCGCTGATCGGCAAGGAGGTGAACGGGTCGCGGCTCTGGCTCGGCTTCGGAGGCTTTTACTTCCAGGTCACGGAGGCGATGAAGCTGCTGCTCGTGATCTTCCTCGCGGGCTACCTGGCGGATCGGCGCTACGTGCTGGCGGCGGTGAGCACGCGCTGGCGCGCGTTTCGCGTCCCCACGCTTCCCTACCTTGTGCCCCTCGTCGTCATCTGGGGCTTCACGCTGGCGCTGATGGCATGGCAGCACGACCTCGGCGCGATGTTGTTGCTGCTGTGCGTGACGCTGCTGCTGCTCTACGTAGCCTCGGGGCGGCGCGCGTTCGTGGTAGCCGGCCTGGTGATCGTGCTCCTCAATCTTTGGCTGGCGTACCACGCCTTCGGCTACGTGCACACGCGCGTCGATCTCTGGCTGCACCCGCTGACGCACGTGCACGACAGCGGCTACCAGCTCGCGCAGTCGATCTACGCCTTCGCCAACGGCGGCGTGCTCGGCACCGGACTGGGTCGCGGCCAGCCGCTCGACATCCCCGTCGTGCAGACCGATTTCATCTTCGCCGCGATCGGCGAAGAACTGGGCAGCGCCGGGGCGCTGGCGATCATCGCGCTGTACCTCGTGCTCGCCTTCCGCGGGCTGCGGATCGGCACACGCCAGCCGGCGGACTTCGGCATGCTGTTGGCCGTCGGCGCCACGGCCATCCTCGCGATCCAGGCGATGGTGATCGCCGCGGGCGACCTCGCCCTGATCCCGATCACGGGGATCACGCTGCCGTTCGTAAGCTACGGCGGCTCCTCGATTGTCGTGAACTTTGTACTGCTGGGCATGCTGCTGCGACTTTCCACGTCGCGGCCGCTCGAACGCGCGTGAGGCAGCGCGCTCGCTCAGTTGAGGCGCAGGATGATGCGGCCGACCTGGATCAGCTCACCGCTGGAGACCGGCTGCGGCTGCTCCACGCGGCGGTCGCCGATCCAGGTGCCGTTGGTGCTGCCCAGGTCTTCCAGCCACCAGCGCCCCTCGCGGTACACCAGGGCCGCGTGCCGGCCGGAGACGGTGCTGTCGTCGATCACGACCTGGTTATCGCTGTCACGGCCGATGCTGGCGGCGCCTTCGATGGCGATGCGCGAACCGCTGCGCACCTGTTTGCCGGCGCCGTTCTGCACGACAAGGAAGGCCCGACCGACGCTGCCGCGCCGCGCGGGCGCCGCGCGCACCAGATCGCGCCAGACCACGCGCAGCACAACAGCAAGGAAGAGGTAGAGCAGCGCCAGTACGCCGAGCCGCAGGAGGATGACCGCTGAATCGTCGAGCAGGTACCCGCGTCCTCCCGTTGAGCGTGCTTGACCGGGGCGCGTCGCCGGGCGCCTGGGCCGTTTCCAGTGTACCGCGCGGTCCGATCGGGCTAGGCGATGGCAAAGCGCAGCCGGGCGCGGCCGATCTCAATCATGTCGCCGGGGTGCAGGCGCCGGGGCGCCGTGAGCAGTTCACCGTTGACGCGCGTGCCGTTCAGGCTGCCAAGGTCGCGGATCGTCGCGCCGTCGGCGGTCAGTTCGATGCGCGCATGCTCCCGCGAGACTTTGCTGTCCAGCAAGATGACGTCGCTGCCCGTGCGCCGGCCGACGATCAGTGCGCCCGGATGCAGCGGATATTTCCCAAGCGTCTCGCCGCCCGGGCCGACCAGCTCCAGCCGCGCGTACGCCGCGCCCGCGTCGCGCCGCGGCGGAACGGCCTGGGCCGCACGGGGAGCAACTGCCGAACGTTGGCCGGGCGGCGCACCGAGGGCGACAGCGGTTGCATCAAGGGCCGGCTCGTTGCTGAACTGGGCCGTCGCCGCAACGCGCCCCTGCCGAACGTCTACCGCCGCGACGATGCTGACGCGCGGCGAACGGTTGCAGGCGAGATCCCGCTCCGCCACGGTTCGCGCTAGAAACTCGGCCAGCTCGCCTTCGAGCAGCGGGCGCAGCTCCGTCAGCGCGGCGAAGTCCAGAGGATTGACACGCAGCTCGTAGCGATCGGGCGCGATCACACGGTCGGCGAGGCGCACGGCGCGTTCCTCCAGCGCGCGGGTGAGCGCGCCGGTCAGCTCGAGCGGGTGCAGGCGGCGCGAGCCGAGCAGCCACGCCGGCCGCTCCATGACCTCCGCGATCAGCGCTTCGAGGCGCGACAAAGGCTTCATCGTCTCGTCGGGAACGGGCCGGGCATGCGGGCGCCGCGGCCAGTCGCAGCACCAGCTTATCACCGGCCCAGGTCCGGCCCTGCGAGAGTCGATCATCGCCCCGCGAACGCTCGAAAGACCTGGCCCGCGATCGGCGCCGCCGCCTGGCTGCCGGGACCGCCGTTCTCCACGATCACCGCGACCGCAAGGCGCGGGTGGGCGGAGGGCGCGAAGCCGATGAACCACGAATCCGCGGCGCCGGCGGCGCCCGTCTCAGCCGTGCCGGTCTTGCCGGCGATCTCCTGGTTCAAGAGGCCGGCCGCGCCGCCGAACTCCTGCACCGCGGCGAGCATAAACTGGGTAAGCTGCTGCGCCGTTTGCTCGCTCATCACACGCCGGATGCTCTGCGGCGCGCGATCCTGGATGACACTGCCGTCGGGCGCCCGCACCTGCTGCACCAAGTAAGGCCGCGGCAGACTGCCGTGATTCGCCACCGTCGCGGCGATGAGCGCCATTTGCAGCGGCGTGACCTGCAACTGCCCCTGCCCGAAGCCGCTGTTCGCCAGAAGTACCGGATCGAGGCCGCCGCCCGCGTGACTGGTCCGGCTCTCGGCCGTGTCGATATCGAAGGGCAGCGCCTGGTCCATGCCGAAGGCGCGGCTGTAACGCAGGAAGAGGTCAGATCCGAGTTGATCGGCGGCGACCTGCGCGAAGGTCGCGTTGATCGAGAAGGCGAAGGCGGTCTCGAAGTCCCATTCGGTCCGTCCGGGCGGCGCATTCTCGCAGTTGATCACGAAGCCCTGGACCACGACGCCGTTGACGCAGCGGTACCGGTCGCCGGGCTTGACCTTGCCGGAGTCCAGCGCCGCCGTCGCGGTCACGACCTTGTAGGTCGAGCCGGGCGGATAGAGTCCTTGCGTCGCGCGGTTCAGCAACGGCTTCCCCGCGTCGTTGAGCAAGCGATCGCCCTGCGCGTCGATCGCGCCGGGATCGTAGGCGGGAGCGCTGACCATCGCCAGGACCGCGCCAGTGGAAGGATCGAGCGCGACGACGGCGCCCGGCCGGTCCCCCAGCGCCTGCGCCGCTGCCGCTTGCAGCCGTGCGTCGATCGTGAGCACGAGGTCGTTGCCCGGGCGGGAGCGGTGCAGCAGGTCGTCGATCGCCGTGTCCAGCGGGTCGCCGCCGCTGTTTCCGCTCAGGTACTGGTTGTACGCCTGCTCGAGGCCGGAGAGGCCGAAGCGGGTGCTGACGTAGCCCGTGGTCTGCGCAAGCGATGGCAGCGCGTAGCGGCGCAGCCGGCTGCCGTCGGCCTGCAGCACGCTTTGCACCAGCACGGAACCGTTGCGGTCGAGCATGCGGCCGCGGTCGGCGGTGCGGGCCGCCTCCGCCGTGCGGGGATTGCCTGGATCGCGGGCGATCGTATTGGCGCGGACCACCTGCCAGTAGACCAGACCGCCGCTGAGCAGGAAGAAGCCGACGGCGAAGACCGCCGCGGTCTGCCGGATCTGCCGAATCACGCCCGCCGCCTCTCCGTTCGTTCCCCGTTCATATTCGCACAGGGCGATGTGGAGACGGGCCAGCGCCGGCTATTCCGATGGACCCTCGGCCGTTCCGTCGCTGGCACGCACTACATCGAGGGCCAGCCGCCGAGCACGGTCGAGGTGCGCGAGCGCGGCGTTTTGGGCCGCGTCGGGGTCGTGCGCCTCCAGCGCTTCCAGAACGCGCCAGTGGCCGGCGAGCGAGAGTTTGATCGAGGGCGTTGAACGCAACGCCGGCTCGCGAATCGCGTGCAGCGCCTGCAAGACGGCCTCCAGCAGCCGCGCAAGCAGGGGGTTCTCGGCCATCGCGGCGACCTTGAGGTGAAAGGCCGTGTCCTCGGCGCCGCCGTAGCTGCCGGCGTTCACGCGCTCCTCGTGCCGCTCGAGCAGCCGCCGCGCGGCCGCGAGATCGCGCCGCCCGCCGCGCTCGGCCGCCAGCGCCGCCATTCCCGGCTCGATGATGCGCCGCGCCTCGTAGAGCTGCGCCACTTCGCGTTCGCTCACCGAAAGCGGTCCCGCCGGCGGGCGGACCAGCCCGGCGAGATCCTGGGCGCGGACGAAGCGGCCTTCGCCCTGGCGGCCTTCCACCAGGCCGCGGCTCTCGAGCGTCTTGATCGCCTCGCGGATCGAGGAGCGGCCGACGCCGAACAGGTCGCTCAGCTCGCGCTCGGACTGCAGGCGGCTGCCGGCGGGCAGCTTGCCCTGCGCGATGCTCTCGGCGATGCGGTCGGCGATCGCCGCCGAGAGGTTCGTGCGGCGCACGGGCCCGAGGCTGGCCGCGTCGCCCGCCGGCCGGCCACGGTTGCCACGAGCGGCAAGCAGCATCTCCGTCTCGCCCGCCGGCATCAGCTCCTCCGTCGCGCACACAGTCTCGCGCTTGCGTGGGGCGGCATCGCGCGCTACTGTTGTCAGACCAGCAGACCACCGCGCTGGAGCCTCAGTATAGCACGACGCGACAGGAGGGGCTGTGGTGAGGAATGTGCGCGCGCTTTGCCTGGCTCTCGCGGCGGCGGCGCTGTTCGCCGCGTGCGGCGGCGGCAATAACAACAGCGGCAAGGCGCCCACGCAGGCGCCGGCCGCGGCCCCCTCCTCCGCCGCTACGGCGGCCGCGCCTGCTGCCGGCAGTGCCACGGCGGCGGCGGCGACCGCCGCCGCGCCCGCGGCCAGCGCCGCGGCGGTAAAGCCGACGCGCGGCGGCACGCTCACGGTCGCGATCGATTCCAACATGAAGAACCTCGACCCGATCAAGTCGACGCTGCTGGTGGATCGTCAAATTCACTACCAGCTCTACGATTCGCTCGTCTCGATCGGGCCGGACCTCAAGATCCAGCCCGGCCTTGCCGACAGCTGGGATACGAGCGATCCGAAGGCGATCGTCTTCAAGCTGCACCAGGGCGTGAAATTCCAGGACGGCACCGACTTTGACGCGACGGCCGTGAAATTCAACATCGACCGCATCCTTAACACCGCCAGCTCGCCGCGGCACAGCGAGATCGCCAGCGTCGCTTCCGTGGACGTGGTCGACAAGTACACCGTCAAATTCAACCTGACGCAGCCGTTCGCGCCGCTGCTGGCCACGCTGGTCGACCGCGCCGGCATGATGCTCTCGCCCACGGCGATCCAGAAGGAAGGCGACAGCCTGTCTACGGCCCCGGTCGGCGCGGGCACGGGGCCCTTCCGCTTCGTCGAGTGGCTGCAGGACGATCACGTCACGCTGGAGCGCAACCCGAACTACTGGAAAAAGGACGCCAACGGCGACCAACTCCCCTACCTGGACAAGCTCGTTTACAAGATCATCCCGGACGAAAACAACCGCCTGAACAATTTGAAGACGGGCGACGTGGACATCGCCATCAACCCGCCGGCAAAGGACATCGCCGCGGTCAAGAAGGACAGCGCCTTCGTCTACAAGGACGCGCCGGCCCTACAGTTCAACGGCATCGAGCTGAACGTGAAGACGGAGCCGTTCAGCAGCAAGGATTTGCGCCAGGCCGTCGCCTACGCGATCGACCGCGACGCGATCCTGCAGACCGTGTACTTCGGCCTGGGCGTAGTCTCAAACGGGCCGATCTCGCCGCCGCTGCCGCCGTACGACGCCTCGTATAAGCCGTACACGCATGACGTGGCGAAGGCGAAGGCGCTGCTGGCCTCGGGCGGCAAGCCCAACGGCTTCAGCTTCGACATGCTGATCACCTCCGGTTCGCCGCAGCAGCAGCAGTTGGCGGAGCTGATCAAGGACGAGCTGAAGGACGCCGGCATCACGGTGAACATCGTGCCCGAGGAGTTCACCAAGCTGGTGGACGACACGCAGAACCACAAGTTCACCGCCTCGATCCTGGGCTGGAGCGGGCGGATCGACCCGGACGGCAACAGCTATAACCACTTCCACACCGGCGGCGGCTTCAACGACCCGCAGTATTCCAACGCCCAGGTGGACATGCTGCTGGACCAGGCCCGCGCCAGCTACGACCAGGAGCAGCGCAACAGCCTGTACAAGCAGATCAACAAGCTCGTCACCGACGACGCGCCGTGGATCTTCATCAATCATCCGCTCGTGATCGAGCTGCATACGCCGAAGGTCAAAGGCTTCGTGCTGATCGCCGACGGCATTCAGCGCTATGCGGGCGTCTGGAAGTCGCAGTAACCGGCGCGCCGCCGCGCACGGCGGTCCGACAGGCTGTAGGATAGCTGCACGATGACCGGTTACATCGTCCGCCGCGTGCTCTCGATGATCCCCGTCGCCCTGCTGGTGACGATGGCGCTGTTCGTCATGGTGCGTCTCACGCCGGGCGACCCGGTGCGGGTGATTCTCGGCCAGGAAGCGACGCCGCAGAACGTTACGGCGCTGCGGCACGAGCTCGGGCTCGACCAGTCGTATCCCGTGCAGTACGTCAAGTGGCTGGGGCGGCTGGTGCACCTGGACTTCGGCCGCTCCCTCTCCAGCCGCGAGCCGGTGCGCAAGGCGATCACCGAGCGGCTGCCGGCCACGCTTGAGCTGGGCCTCGCCGGCTTCGCCGCCTCGGTGGTGCTGGCCGTGGTGATCGGCACGGTTGCCGCGGTCTGGCGCGACAGCTTCTTCGCCCGCTTCGCCACGATGTTCTCGCTGGTCTTCGTCTCGCTGCCCAACTTCGTGTTCGGCGTGCTGCTGATCCTGGTCTTCAGCCTGCACTGGCGCATCTTCTCGCCCGGCGGCTACGTCGCCTTCGCCAAAGCGCCGGCGCAGAACCTGCGCTACCTGGTGATGCCCGCGCTGGTCGGCGCCATCGCCGGGCCGACGGGCGCGGCCACGCTCTCGCGCTTCGTGCGCTCCAGCCTGCTGGAGGCGCTCTACACCGACTACATCCGCACGGCGCGGGCGAAGGGTCTGCGCGAGTTCGTCGTCGTCGCCCGCCACGCGATGCGCAACGCGCTGCTGCCGGTGGTCACGCTGGTCGGTTTGGCGCTCGGCGGCCTCTGGGAAGGGGCGGTGATCACGGAGACGATCTTCACCTGGCCCGGCGTGGGGCGCCTGGCCGTCAACGCGATCGGCCAGCGCGACTATCCGATCGTGCAGGCCGTGGTGCTGATCGCGGCCTTCAGCTATATGTTCGCCAACCTGATCGTCGATATCGCCTACGCCTACCTCGACCCAAGGATCAGCTATGGTCGTAAGTGAGCGCGGCGCACCCGCCATCCCGGCCGCTGTGGCGGACCTGGGGCTCGCGAACCGGAGCCGGCGCTCGCTCTGGCGCTTCGTATCGCGCTACCGCGTGCTCTCGCTGTTCATCGCGATCTTCATCCTGCTGGTGCTGGTGGCGATCTTCGCGGACGCCCTGACCACGTACAATCCGATCAAGACGAACACCAAGGCGCTGCTGCTGGGTCCGTCCGGCAAGCACTGGCTCGGCACCGACAACCTCGGCCGCGACACCTACAGCCGCGTGGTCAAGGGCGCGCAGATCTCGATGCGCGTGGCCGTGATCGCGGTGAGCATCTCGCTCGCGGTCGGCATCGTCATGGGGCTGATGGCCGGTTACTTCGGCGGCCTGGCCGACCTGCTCTGTGCCCGCTACATCGACGCGCAGCTCGCCTTTCCCGGCATCCTGCTCGCGATTGCCATTGTCAGCGCCCTGGGGCCGGGCCTGAACCACGCCATGATCGCCGTCGGCATCCTCGGCGTACCGCTCTACTTCCGCCTGACGCGCGGCCAGGTGTTGCAGGCGAAGGAGCTGGAGTACGTGCGCGCCGCCGAGGTGATCGGCGCCTCGCGCTGGCGCATCATCTTCCGCCACATCCTGCCGAACATCGCCAACCCGCTGATCGTGGCGGCGTCGCTCGCCGGCGGCAACGCCATCCTGGCGCTGGCCGCATTGAGCTTCCTCGGCATCGCCGGGCAGCCGCCCACGCCCGACTGGGGCGCGATGATCACGATCGGCAAGGACTACCTGCAGAACAACATGTGGATGGCGATCGGCCCCGGCGTGGCGATCTTCCTCACCGTCTTCACCTACTACATCCTGGGCGACGCCCTGCGCGACTATCTCGACCCGCGCCTGAAGGGACGGTAGGCGGCCGGCGCCTGCAGCGATGCGGGCGCAATCTCTGATGCGGGAGGTGCCAGCGGCAAGACGGCATGTATCTCCGGAAGCTTGAGCCGCGGCCGGCCCACGAGCGCCGGCACGGAGGGGGAGGACGAACACCGTGAGCGCGTACGATCAGGACAACTACTGGCAGCGAATCGCGGCGTCGCGCGTGAGCCGGCGGCGGGCGCTGGGCGGCGGCGCGGCGGCCACCAGCCTGATGGCGCTGGCGCTGGCGGGCTGCAGCAGCAGCAACAATAACGGCGGCAACAAGAGCACGAACGCCGCGCCGGCCACCAGCGCTGCGACCACGGCCGCCGGCACGCCCAGCGGCTCGCCGGCCGCGCCGCCCACGGCCCAATCGATCGGCGTGAGCTCCGCCACGGCTGCCGCGGCTGCCAAAGTAAAGACCGGCGGCACACTGAACATCGGCGTCTCCCGCGACGCCACCAACCTGGACGCGGCGAAGTCGCAGGATGTGTACAGCAGCTACGTGCAGGCGCAGATCGTGGAGGCGCTGTTCCTCGGCACGAACGACTTCAAGATCGCAGGCAATACCGTCGACAAGGTCGAGAATCCCGACAACACAACCTATCTGTTCCACCTGCATCCGGGAATCAAGTTCCAGGACGGCACGGACTTCAACGCTGACGCGGTGAAATGGAATTTCCAGCGGCACATTGACGATAAGGCATCGGTCCGCAACGCCGACGTCAAGCCTATCACCGCGATGGAGTCGGTCGATGCCACAACGCTGAAGATCACCGTCGGTGCGCCGTACGCGCCGTTCTTGTCCAAGCTGACCGGCGGTGCTGGCTACATGTACTCGCCGACAACTTTCCAGAAGCTCGGCGCCAACCTGCCAAACGACTTAACCGCTGCCGGCTCAGGACCGTTCAAGTTCACGTCGTGGCAGCACGACAACCAGATCACACTGGACAAGAACCCGACCTACTGGCGCAAGGATGACACCGGCACAGTCTACCCGTACTTGGACAAGCTCATCCTCAAGCCGATTCCCGACGAGAACACGCGCTTGGCGAACCTGAAGACCGGTGACCTGGACTATATCGAGTCACCGCCGCCGAAGGATCTCAAGTCGATCCAGTCGAATTCTGATCTGGTGTACAAGCAGATTCCGGGTCTCAGCTTCAGCTTTATCATGCTGGAGGTTGAGAAGGATCCATTCCAGGACAAGCGCGTGCGCCAGGCGCTCTCCTACTCCATCGATCGGCAAGCCGTCGCCGACACCGTTAACTTCGGTACGGTCGTGCCAGCGGATACGGAGATTCCCGGTACGCTGTTCGGCAGTATCCAGGGACCGTACCTGAAGCAGGACATCGCCAAGGCGAAGAGCCTGCTGCAACAGGCCGGCAAGAGCAGCGTAGACTTCACGATCCAGTACTCGAACGCCTCGCCTTTGCTGCAGCAGACGTTTGAGCTGATGAAGGACCAGATGAGTCCCGCCGGACTCAACATGACCCTGCAGCCGATTGAGTTCGCCACGGTGGTGGACAATGGCAACAAGGGCAACTATCAGGCCGGCGGCCTCGGTTGGAACGGCGCCGTGGATCCTGACGGCTTCTGCTATCAGCTCTTCAAGACCAAGGCGGGGTTCAATCTCTCGCACATCAGCGACGCGAACCTCGACGCGCTGCTGGACAAGGGCCAGCAAACGCTGGACGTGGCGGCCCGCACCGAGATCTACCACCAGATCATGCAGACGCTGATCGACCTGCAGCCTTTTGTCATCTTCTCGTGGGGTGTGTTCCAGCAGACCACGCGCAAGAACGTGCAGAACTTTCAGCTCGGTCCCTCGATCTGGACGCAGATGCAGATGGTGTGGAAGTCCTGAGGCGCGGCCCTCATCCTCACCCCCGTGATATTCCACTGATCTTTCTCCCAATCCTGGGAGAAGGAGAGGGGCGATCCTGGTACGGGCGTTCCGGAGGGCTGCGGGTTAGCTGAGCTGGGCGACGATGCCTGCGGCGCGTCCGGCTGCGCCGCTGCTCGGTCACGAGAGCTAAACGCCGCCCCGCCTTCCGCCCCGATCGATCGGCGTGAGTCCCCCTCGCCCAGGATTGGGAGAGGGGACAGGGGTGAGGGCCAAAAGCTCAGTTCTGCACGAGGGTGGTGTAGACGACGAGGCGGTGGTCGTAGTTGCGCGTCGAGCGGTCGAAGTAGCCGCCGCAGGTGATCAGGTTCAGGTGCGCCTGGTCCGAGTTGCCGAAGATCTGGTCCATCGGCGTGTCGCCGTCGTCGTACTGGTCGACCTCGTCCACCGCGAAGCTGAGCACGCTGCCGTCGTCCATCACCACGTTGACCAGGTCGCCCGGTGAAAGGTTCTTGAGGAAGTAGAAGACCGCGGCATGGTCCACCCAGTCGACGTGGCCGGCGATCACGGCGTTGCCGGGCTGGCCGGGCACGAAGCCGGGCGCGAACCAGCCCACCGCCGTGTCGCTCCACGGGCTGTCCATGCCGCCGTCGTCGTCCTCGCCCACCTGCCAGATCGGCGCGTCGATGCGCACCGCGGGGATCTGCAGCTCGACCGGCATCGGCGGCGGCGGCTCGTCCTGGGCACGCGCCGTCGGTGCGTGCCGCACAACGCCGGAACGGGCGAAGGCCAGCGCCAGCAGCGCGCAGATGCCCGCGATCAGCAGGCGGCGGAGTGGGGCCACGTGAGTGAACTCCGGCAGGAGTGTGGGGGCAGGGCCGCGGCTCGCACCGGGCGCTGCGATCCCCATGCTAACGCAAGCGGCGGCAAAGTTACAGCGATCTTGCAGAACTTACCGCCTTTAGGTTCGGCAGTGTTGCAAGCCATCGGCCCTCAACCCCCTTCCCCTTCTCCCAATCCTGGGAGAAGGGGCGATCGGGCGGCGCTGGAATCGGACTGCGCCGGGTTAACCGCAAGCCGGTCGGAATGCCCGACGCTGGATCGTCTCCTTCTCCCAGGATTGGGAGAAGGGGAGAAGAGAGGATGAGGGCCGAAAGCCCGTGGCGAGCGGGCGAGCGGTGGACTAGAGTAGCGATAGCCAGGCGTGCGGCGTGGCGCACGCGCCGGAGAGCAGAACGATGACAACAGCGAACGCGCAGGCGAATCGTTGGGCGCCGCAGCAGGGGCCGGTAATGTCTCGCGGGGCGATGGTGGCCGGCTCGCATCCGGCGGCCACGCAGGCCGGCCTCGACGTCCTGCGCGAAGGCGGCAACGCCGTGGATGCGGCGGCGGCCGTGGCCTTCCTGCTCACCGTGCTCAAGCCGACGCGCAGCCACATCGGCGGCGACGTGTTCTGGCTGGTCTACTCCGCCGAGACGGGCGAAGTCACGGCGATCAACGGCAGCGGCGTCGCGCCGGCCGGCGCCACGCTGGCCGAGTACGCCGGCGGCATTCCCGAGCGCGGTATCCGCAGCGTGGCCGTGCCGGGCTTCGTGGACGGCGTGCTGGCGGCTCACACGCGTTTCGGCAAGCTGCCCCGCGCCCGGCTGCTGCAGCCTGCCATAGCGGCAGCGGAGGATGGTTTCCCGGTCTCGCTGCGCCTGGCGCAACAGACGGCCGAGTTCGAGCCGGTGCTGCGCCAGTTCCCGGCCAGCGTAGCGGCCTTCCTGCCGCACGGCCGGCAGCCGCGGGCGGGCGAGATCCTGCGCCAGCCGGACCTGGCCCGCACGCTGCAACAGATCGCTGAGGGCGGCAGCGCGGCATTCTACCACGGCCCCTTCGCCGAGGCGTTGCTTCGCGTGTCGCGCGAGCAGGGCGGCTATTTCGCGGCATCCGACCTTGCCGAGCATGAGACAGAGACTGCACGGCCGATCTCGTGCGCCTACCGCGGCCTGACGGTCTACGAGCAGCCGCCGGTGACGCAGGGGCACATCCTGCTGGAAGAACTGCTGCTGCTGGAAGGTTTCGACCTTTCCGGCCGCTCGCCGAACGAGCCGGACGTGATGCACCTGATGGTCGAGGCGAAGAAACTGGCCTTTGCCGATCGCATCGCGCACGCCGGCGACCCGCGCCGCTCTGGCTTCGAGGTGCAGCGCCTGCTTGAACCGGATTTCATTGCCGAGCGCCGCGCCCGCATCGACCCCCGGCGGGCCGCTGCCCAGCCGGAGGCCGGCCGCCTGCGCGAGGCGGTGCACGAAACCACGAGCTTCGCCGTGTGCGACGCCGCTGGCAACGCGGTAGCCGCGATCCAGAGCGTCTTCCATCCCTGGGGCAGCGGGCTGGTAGTCGAGGGCACCGGCGTGCTGCTCAACGATCGCATGTGCAGCTTCTCGATCGAGCCGGGGCACGCCAACGCCGTCGAGCCCGGCAAGCGGCCGGTGCACACGCTCAACAACTACCTGGTCACTCGCGACGGCCGGCCGTTCCTGTTCGGCGGCACGCCCGGCGGCATGCAGCAGGTGCAGACGAACATGCAGATCATCAGCGCCGTGGTCGACGGCGGCTTCGATCTGCAGACCGCAGTCGATCTGCCGCGCTGGGGCCACAGCGCCGGCCTCGAAGTGACGCTGGAGAGCCGCTACGACGAGCGCGTGTCCGCGGAGTTGGAGCAGCGCGGCCATCGCGTCCGCCAGATTGGCGCCTGGGACGGGCTGATGGGGAGGGTGACGGCGATCCAGATCGATGCAGAGAGCGGCGCCCGGCTAGGCGCCTCGGATCTGCGGGGCGAAGGCAGCGTCGCGGGACTATGAGCGGGCCGCGGTGGCGGCGGGAGCAAGAAGCGCATGGCAGAGGGCATCCTGGGTCGCTGGGAACGGATGTGGCAGCAGCGCAAGGAGCACGGCCAGCCCGCGCCGGTCGAGTCGACCCCGCAGACACTGAAGCCCGGCGATGCGATCATGCTCTGGAACGGTGACGACCGCCTGGTACAAAGCGCGCTCGAATGCGCGGAGCACCTGAACAGCCGCGAAACGGACTGGCGCTGGCTGCTGCTGGACGGCGGCGCTGTGCTCGAAGTCACGCCCGGCCACACCACGTACTACGACCAGAACGAAGTGATCTACCAGGGTTCGGTCGAGTTCCAGCGGCTGGTGGGCGACCAGGATGGCCTGCTACGCGTGTTCGAAGCGCGTGTGCGCGACGGAACCGTCGCGCTGAACCCGGTCACGTTCGAGAAGGGCGGCGCGGCGTTCCAGGTGGCGAGCACCGGCACGTTCTTCGTGCAGCAGGCGGCGGGCGCCGCGCTCGATCTCGATGTCTGGCGCGACATCACGCCAAACGAAGTCGACAACGTCTATGTGAAGCTCAATGGACCACTGGGAGGCAAGGCGCTCGGCGTCTGGACCACGCACATCGCCTTCCTGCGCGGCCAGGAGGTCGGGCCGTCTGACCTGCGCTGTTACGGCCAATGAGCCGTCAGCTGCGCGCCGCGCAAACCCGCGCTGACCCGGCCGAGGCACCGACAGCGGCTGAGCAGCGGTTGGCCCTGCGCTTCCGCCGGCCAGAGTTGCTGCAACGCGCGTTTGTGCACCGCTCCCTGCTGAACGAGACCGGCCAGCCGGCGACCGACTCGAACGAGCGGCTCGAGTTTTTGGGTGACGCGGTGCTGGGCTTCGTCGTGGCCCGCGATCTCTACCGGCGCTTCCCGGAGGCGAGCGAGGGCCAGCTCACGTCACTCCGAGCGCAACTGGTCAATGGCGAGACGCTGGCCACCGTGGCGAAGCGCCTGGAACTGAGCGAGCTGCTGCGGCTCGGGCGCGGTGAGGAGCAGACAGGCGGGCGCGGGCGGCCACAGAACCTTGCCCGTGCCTTCGAGGCCGTGATCGGCGCCCTGGTGGAAGACGGTGGGCTGACGGCGGCCGAGGCGTTCATCCGCCGCACCCTCGCGCCGGAGTTCGTGGCGCTTGCGTCTGGCGAACCCGCCGGCGATCCCAAATCGGCCTTGCAGGTGCGCTGCCAGGCGCGCTGGAGCCAGACCCCGGTCTACCGTGTGGCCGGGATCGAAGGGCCGGACCACGCGCGCCGCTTCCGCGTCGAGGTTTCACTCGGCGAGCGGGTGCTCGGCAGCGGCGCCGGCAGCAGCAAGCGCAGCGCGGAGCGCGCCGCCGCCGAGATGGCGCTGGCCGCGCTCTCCGGTTCGGCCTAAACCGCGAGCGTTCGGAAGGGTCACCCTTCGGCGGAGGCCGGTGCGGAGTCGTCGAGGCGCATGGAGAGCACCGTCGAGACGCCGTCGCCGCTCATCGTGATGCCGTAGATCGCGCTGGCGGCCTGCACGGTGCCGCGGTTGTGCGTGATCAGCACGAACTGCGTTTGTTGCGCCAGCGTGGCCAGCGTCTCGCTGAAGCGGCCGACGTTGGCCTCGTCCAGCGCGGCATCGACTTCATCCAGAACGCAGAACGGGGCGGGATTCGTCTCAAGCAGGGCGAAGAGCAGCGCCACGGCGGCCAGCGAGCGTTCGCCGCCGCTCAGCAGTTGCAGATGCTGCTGCCGCTTGCCCGGCGGCTGGGCGAGGATGTCGACGCCGCTCTCCCCGTAGTCCTCGGGCTCGGTGAGCGCGAGGCGGGCATTGCCGCCCCCGAAGAAGGTCTTGAAGTAGCGGCCGAAGTCGGCGTTGATCGCGTGGAACGACTCGCGGAAGCGCTCGCGCACGACGCGGCGCAGCTCTTCCAGCGCCACCTGCACGTCCTGTTCGGCCACGCGGAGATCGGCGACCTGCGAGCTGAGGAATGCGTGCCGCTCGCGCGCCTCCTCGTAGTCGGCCTCCGCCTGCGCGTTCACCGGTCCGAGCTGGCGGATCTTGCCGCGCAGCGAGCGCACGCGACTCTGCAATCGCTCGATCGTCGCCTGCGTGGCTGCCTGCGACTCGGCGGCGGCGAATGGGGGCAGGGGCTCGGCGCCGCCTGCCGTGCTGCTCAGTACGCGCGCCGCAAGCGCCGCGGCCGCGGCCACGGCGCCTTCAGCGTGCGGGGGCTCCAGCCCCTCGGCCTCCAGCTCCTCGCGCAACCGTTCGATCGCCTGGCCGCGCCGGCTGACGGCCGCCTCGGCCTCGATCGCCGCCCGCTCGTGTTCGATCAACGTCGTCCGGCCGCCCAGATGGGCCTCGCTCAGCTCGCGTTCGCGCGCGGCCAGCGATGTCACGCGCTCGCGGAGCGGCTGCAACGCGGCGCGAGCGTCGGCCAGCTCGGCTCGCGCCTGCGAGACGCTTGCGGCGGTTTCGCGTTCGTCGCTCTCCACCGACTGAAGCTCGGCCTGGCGGCGATCCAGGTCCACCGTGCGGGAGGAGATCGCCTCCACCGTGCGCTCGGCGGCTGCCCGCCGGCCGTCTCGCAAGCGTTGCAGCGCCGCCTGTTGCTGCGCCAGCGCCTGGCGGGCGCCGATCGCCGCGGCTAGCCGTCCGCGCAGATCGTTGACCGGCCCGCGCCACGTCTCGGCCCGGCGCCGCGCCTGTTCAGCGAGCTGCTGCGCAGCGCGAAACTGCTGCAAGAGGCGGCCACGCTCGGCGTTCGCCGCCGTGAGATCGTCGCGCAGCCGTAGGCGACGGTCGGCGAAGCCGGCGCCGGCGCCGCGCAGAAAGCCGGCTTCACCCTTCAGGGCTGCGATCGCGGCCTTCGCCCTCGCCAGCCCTTCCGTGGCGGCGCGCTGCTCGTGTTCGGCCGTACGAAGTTGCGCCTCGATCGCTCGAGCGCGCCCCTCGGCCGCATCGGCGTCCGCGGCTGTCTGCTCGGCCTCGCGCGTCTTCGCGGCTTCGAGCACGCGCAGTGCAGCCATACGGCCCGGCAGCTCGTCCAGCTCCTGCTGATAGGCGAGGGCGAGTCCGCCAACCCCAGCCTTGCCCGCACTGATCGCCCCGCTGGAACGGTAGAGCGTGCCTTCGAGCGTCACCACCGTACCGAGTCCGCGCGGCAACATGCGCTCGGCCGCCGCGTCGTCCTCGACCACGATCACTCGACCGAGCAGCGTGTCGACCACGTCGCGGTAGCGCCCGTCGCACTTGACCAGGCGCGAGGCCACGCCGACGACACCGCGCTCGCCACTCAGGTTCACGGGACGAGACGGCCGCAGCGCTGTCAGCGCCAGCACCGTTGCCCGGCCGCTTTGCCCGGTCAGCAGCGCCTGCACCGCGGCGCGGGCGTCGACCGCCTCGGGAACGAGCACGGCTGAGAGCTGATCGCCGAGGGCCGCTTCGATCGCCGTCTCGCAACCGCGCTGCACGCGCAAGAGGTCGGCGAACACCGCGAGCAGCCTGGGCGGGGCGTCGGGACCGCTGCTCTGGGCGGCGTCCACCAGCAGTCGCAGCGCCGCATCGCCGCCCCGCGCATCGTCGCGCAGGCGGGCCAGCAACTCCAGCCGTGCCTCAAGCGCTTCGCGCTCGTGGGCGATATTCGTACGGTCCCGATCCGCCGCAGCCCGCGCCTCGCTTCCGGCCACCGCCTCTGCCCGCGCCAGCGCGTACGCTTCAGCCGCCGCGGCGTGGCGCTGTGCCGCTTCGAACTGCCGGCGCGCGTACTGCAAGCTGTCGGCGCCCTGCTTACGCAGCCGTGCCAGCAGCCCGTTGCGCCGTCCGGCCTGGTCCGCCTGCTCTCGTTCGAGCCCGCGAAGTTCACGCTCCAGCCGGCTCGACCGGTCGTCGGCCGCGCTGCTCTGCGCTCGTGCCTGGCGCAGCGCGTCGTCCGCCGCGGACTGTTCACGCAGCGCGGTCTCGTGCTCCGCCCGCGCGGCCTGCAGTTCGGTCTCGACGCGCTGCAGCTCGGCTTCGGCCTCCTCGGCGCCGGGAAGCGTCTCAGCGACCGACGTGTCGTCGGCGAAGTCGGCCTGCTGGTGTCGCAGGCCGGCAATGTCGAGCGTGATCTCCTCGATCCGTTGTGCGATCAACGATCGCCGCTCTGCCAGCAGGGCAAGTCGCTGCTCCTCCCGGCGCATGCGATCGTCCAGCTCGCGCAACGTCTGCTCGCCCGCGGCGGCGCGTTCGCGTTCGCCGGCAAGCTCGGCGCCGATCTCCGCCGCTTCGCCGGCCAGCCGCTCGACCGTTGCCTGAGCCTGCACCACCGCGTGCATGCGCTCTTCGTAGAGCCGGCGCGCCGCGTCCAGGCCGCTCTCCCGTTCCGACCATTGCAGGGCGTAGAACGCCTGCAGCGCTGCGCCCAGCTGCTCGGTCAAGCGCGCGTAGTCGCCGGCCTGGCGTGCCTGCGCCTCGAGCTGCGCCAGGCGCGGCGCGATCTCGCCGATCAGCAGGTCCACCCGGTCGAGGTTCTCCCGCGTGGCGTTCAGCCGGTCCACCGCATCGACGATCTTCGTGCGGTGTCCACGCACGTCCGCGGCCTCTTCGATCAGGGCGCGCCGCTCCTCCGGCCGCAGGTAGAGCACCTGGTCGACCAGGCCCTGGCCCATGATCGCGTAGCTGTTCTGGCCGACCCGGGCGCGCTCGAACAGGTCCGCCACGTCCTTCAACCGCACGCGGGCACGGTTGATCAGGTACTCGCTCTCACCCGAGCGGTGCAGCCGGCGGGCGACGGATACCTCCTCAAAGTCGAGCGGCAGCCAGCCATCGCCGTTGTCAAGGACGATGCTGACCTCCGCGACGCCGGCGGGCGGACGCCGGCGATCGCCGGCGAAGATCACCTCTTCGGCCTTGCGGGAGCGCAGCACGCGCGGGTTTTGCTCGCCCAGCACCCAGCGCAGGGCGTCGGCCAGATTGCTCTTGCCGCTGCCGTTCGGTCCGACGATCGCGGTCACGCCGGGGCCGAACTCAAACGCCGTTTTCGCGGCGAAGCTCTTAAAGCCCTGGATCTCGAGGCGCTTGAGATACACCCGTCGCTCCCACGGCGTCCACCGGCTCGATCTGTTATAGCATAACAGGGGAAGCCGGGGATAGCCCGGCCACTCGCGTTGTGGCAGCGGCGCGGCGCTTGTTATGATCGACGCGCTGGCGCGATTCCGCGCGCATGCGGAGGCCTGTCCTGTTCAAACTGTTCCGCCGCAAATCGCGAGACGGTGAAGAGGCCGAGCCCGGCGCCGAGTCGCTTGCCGATCAGGCAGAAGCCCGAGGCGACGCGGACGAAGCGGCGCTCGCAGCCTCCGCCGGCGACGAACCGGAGGCGGACGAACCGCCGGCCGAGGCCGAGGAGGGACCCGCCTTCGACGAGGAGGTCGAGGAGCGCACGGAAGAAGCGCTGCGGCCAACGAAGCGCAGCTTCTTCCGGCGCATGTTCGGGGTCTTCGAGCGCTCGCAGATCGACGATGAGCTGTGGGATGAGCTCGAAGAGATCTTGATCCTGGCCGACACCGGCGCCGAGACGACGGAGAAGATCCTCGCCGCCGTGCAGGAGCGCGTGCGCAAGGAGGGGATGAAGCAACCCGAGGAGGCGCGCGACGCGCTCAAGGACGAGCTGGTGGCCGTGCTCAGCGACGTCGATGACCGCGGACAGCTCTGGGGTGGTCAGGACGGCGACGGTGTGGTGGACGGCCGCGCCTTCCAGCCGGCCGTGATCCTCGTCGTCGGCGTCAACGGCGTGGGGAAGACGACGAGCATCGCCAAGCTTGCGCGCGCCTTCCGCCGCGACGGCGAGCGGGTGATCCTCGCCGCCGGCGACACGTTCCGTGCGGCGGCGATCGAGCAGCTCAAGCTCTGGGGCGAGCGCGTAGGCGCGCCGGTGATCGCCCATCAACAGGGACAGGACGCCTCCGCCGTGGTTTTCGACGCGATGGCGGCGGCGAAGAAGCGCAGTGCCGACGTGGTGCTGGTGGACACGGCCGGCCGACTGCACTCCAAGTCCAACCTGATGGAGGAGCTGAAGAAGATCAACCGCGTCGTGCAGCGCCTCGACGAGACCGCGCCGCACGAGGTGCTGCTGGTGCTCGACGCCGTGACCGGGCAGAACGGCCTCGCCCAGGCCAAGACCTTCGCCGAGGCCGTGGGCGTGACGGCGATCTTCTTGACCAAACTCGATGGCACGGCGAAGGGCGGCATCGTCTTCGCCATCGCCGATCAGCTCGGCATCCCGGTGCGCTTTATCGGCACCGGCGAGAAGGCCGACGACATGGCGCCGTTCGATCCCGAGGGCTTTGTGGACGCCCTCTTTGCCGAGTAGGCGGCCGATGAAGGTGACGGGTGACGGGTGACAGGTGACAGGAAGGTCGGTCAGCGCATCAAGCTCTCCGAGGCGGCAGACAGTTGCGTGGTTCTGCGCCCCGGCGCCGGCGGAGCGTAGCTTTCGATGGCCTCTCTGGCCTACCTGGCGCGGTGGTGGCTTGCAGCCGAGCTGATCGGCCTGGTTGCGCTGCCGCTCAGCTTTCGCGTGTTCCGGCGCCTGCCCGACCGCGGCTACGCGCTCGCCCGCGTGCTTGGCCTCGCCGTGCTGATCTACGTCCTGTGGCTGGGCGGCACGGCAGGTGTGCTGCCGTTTTCGACGGGTTCCGTCCTGCTCGGGCTGGGCGGACTGGCGCTCGCCGGCCTCTGGCTGTACGGGCGCGATCGCGAGCAGCTGCATGCCTGGTTTCGCGCGCACAGCGGCTATGTGATCTGGTGCGAGGCGATCTTCGTCGTCGCCCTGTTGCTCGTCGGGCTGCTGCGCTCCTACCAACCGGCGATCGCCGCCACGGAGAAGCCGTTCGAGTTCGCCAACTACAACGCCGTCACCCGCGCCGCCGACTTCGCGCCCACCGACCCCTGGCTTGCGGGCAAGCCGATGGCCTACTACTACGGCGGCTACGTGGGACTCGGCGCCGTCGCCAAGCTGACGGCGACGCCGGCCAGCTACGCCTTCAATGTCGGCTTGGCGCTCACCGCGGCCCTGGTGTCGCTCGCCATCTTCGGCCTGGCAGCGAACGCGGCGGCGATGCTGCGCCCCGGCAGCTCGCTGAAGGAGGGCTGGCCGCTCGGCGCGGGCCTGCTGGCGGTCGTGCTGCTGATGGTGATCGGCAACCTCGCCGGCGTGTTCGAGTTCACTGCCGCGCATGGCTGGCTGCCGGCCGGCTTCTACTCGCACCTCGACATCCTGGGGCTGGGTCCGGCCGACGTGGCCGGCCTGCGCAGCCCGCACTGGTGGCCCGAGAACTTCTTCGGGTCGAGCTGGCGGCCGACGCGGCTCGGCTCGAACTGGAACTTTTTGGAGTTCCCGTCGTTCAGCTTCCTGCTGGGCGACCTGCATCCCCACGTGCTGGCGCTGCCGTTCAAGGTGCTGGCCGCCGCCTTCGGCCTGGCGCTGCTGCTGGCCGACGAGCTGCCGCGGCCCGGTCGCTGGCGGGGCGGCCTCTCGCTGTACCTGCTTGCCGTGCTCAGCATCGGCCTGCTGATCTTCGTGCATCCCTGGGATTTTCCTGTCTTCGCCACGCTCGCGGTACTGATGATCGTCGCCCGCTGGTTTCTGCGTCGCGATGTGGAATGGCCCGTTGGCGCGCTGCAGGCGGGCGGCGTGGTCGCGCTGGGGCTGCTCGGCTACGCACCGTACTTCTTCTCCGCCAGCGGCAGCGTGCAGTCGCCCTACCTTCAGCCCACCGAGGTCTTCTTCCGACATACCGAAGTGGCCGGCCTCACGGCCGAGGGCATGTTCCTGCCCTTTCAGCACTTCCTGCTCTTCTGGACGCCGCTGATGCTGCCCTCGGCGCTGTTCGTCTGGTACTGCCTGGCGAACCGCGGCTGGCGCGGCCTGCGCCGCAACGGGCTGAAAACGCTGAGCGCCGTCGCCCTGCTGCCACTGGCCTGGGCGCTCGCGGTGCTGGCGCGGCACGGGACGGGCGGGCTGCGCGCGGAGTTGGAGATCCGCGGTCCGGGCTGGCTGACGGTGGTCGTCACCGGTCTGCTGCTTGCGGCAACACTGGCCGCACTGCTCGACGAGGCGCTGGCTGAGCGAGAGCAGGCCGGCCAGCCGGCCCGCATCTTCCTGCTGGGCGCTATCGCGGTCGGCGTGCTGCTGGTCTACGGGCCGGAGCTGTTCTACATCCGCGACAGCAGCCTCACGCGCGCGAATACGACATTCAAGCTCTGGTACTGCGCCTGGACGTTGCTCAGCGTCAGCGGCGCGGTCGGCGGGCTGTACACGCTCGCGCAGTGGCGGCCGGCGCTGCCGGTGGCGCGGCGGCTCCTGCCGGTCGCGGCGGGGCTTTCCGCGGCCGTGTTCGCCGGGTCGCTGGTGTATCCTGCTTACGCCAGCTTCAATCGCACCAACGCCTTCAAGGGCGATGCCGGGCAGCCGCGCACCCTCGACGGCCTGGCCTTCCTCAAGCAGACGGACGGGGACGAGTACGGCGCCGTCGCCTGGCTGAACGGTCATGTGCCCGGCGTGACGACGGTGCTGGAGGCGTACGGCGATTCGTACAGCTTTGAGGGCCGCATCGCTTCACGCACCGGGCTGCCGAGCGTGATCGACTGGGAGTTTCACGAGCAGCAGCAGCGCAGCCAGCAGCCATATTTCGAGCAGCGGCGGAACGACGTCGGCGAGATCTACCAAACGTCGGACATCCGCCGCGCGTTTGACTTGTTGACCCGGTATGGCGTGGGCTACGTGGTGGTCGGCAACCCGGAGCGCATGGTGTACGGCAGCGGTGGGCTGGCCAAGTTTGCGCAGATGGGCGACGCCGTCTACCAGAGCCACACGGTGACGATCTACCGCATCGTGCCGCCGCCGCTGTACGCAACCTCGCCATGAACGAGCAAGAGCGCGAGCCGCCGATCAAGCGCACAGGAGCCGGGGTGGATCGGGTCAACGACGCCGGCGCGAGCCTTCGGGCGGCAGAGATCGGGACGGCCCCAGTCATAAGCGGGCAGAGCACGTCTCACGCGGCCGATCGGGCGCGGCCGCTCGAAGGCTCCGTCGCCCAGCCATGGGACCAAAGGCAACGATCGCGACGTTCGGGCGGGGCGGCGAGGGGGTATGGCACGCCGTTCACCATGCCTCGGGCCGTAACCGTTGAGCAGGCGCTCTGGCTGTTGCTGCTGGCCGCGGCCGCGGCGTTGCGGCTGTTCTCGCTGGGCGAGGTACCGCTGACGCAGGCCGAGGGGACGCGAGCGCTGCAGTCGCTCGGCGCCGCCCAACTGCGGCCCGGCGGCTTCGCTGCCTGGCCCGGCGGTCTCGCCGACGCGGTCACGGCGCTGCTGTTCAAGCTGTTTGGCGCCGGCGACGCTGCGGCGAGGGTGGTTCCGGCCATCGCCGGCGTGCTGTTGATCGCCTCGTTCTGGCTGCTGCGCCCCTTCTTCGGCCGGGGCGCGACCTTCGCGGCCGCGGCACTGGCCACGGTGTCGCCCGTCTTCGTGGCCGCTTCCCGGTCCAGCGGCGGTCAGTCGCTTGGCGCCGCGCTCGCGGTGCTGATCACCGCGCTGGCGCTGGCCTGCGTGGTGCAGCCGACCACGCGCCGCGTCGCGGTCATCGTCGCGCTGGCCGTCTTCGGCCTGGGCACGGACGCGGTGTACCTGGCCCTGGTTCTGCCGCTGGCAGGTTGGCTGATCGCCCGCGGCGCCTGGGCGCACGATCCGGCGGTGCTGAGCGCCTGGACTCGCGTGCGCCGCTGGCGCATCTGGCTGCCGAGTGCGGCGCCCCTGTGTGCCGCGGCGCTGCTGCTCACCTGCTCCCGCTTCGGCTTCGGCTTCCAACGTCTGCAACCCGGCGCCACGGCCGAGTTCGCGCTGGCCTTCAAACCGTTGCCGCAGAGCCCGCCGTGGCACTACCTCTTTGATGTCCTGCTGGGCTACGAGCTGCCCTTGCTGCTGGTCGGCGCCCTCGGCGCCTGGCTGGTGGTACGCGGGCGCCTCTGGCGCGGCCGGCCCGTCAACGGGCTGGCGCTTGTCTGGCTGGCGGCCGGAGCCTCGCTCAACTTGCTGATGGGCGCCCGCCAGCCGTCGACCTTGCTGCTTACCACGCTGCCGCTCGCCTTACTGGGCGGCGTGGCCCTCAACATCGTGACGCGAAGCTTCGTCGAGGGGCAGCCGGAGCTGATCGACCTCTTGCTGGCGGGCGGGCTGATCGCGGCGCTGGCGTTTTGCCTGATCTCGGCCGGACTCACCCTGAATGTCGCCATATTTGGGCCCGTGCAGCGGATCTGGTTCGGGCTGATGCTGGCCTTCATCTGCTTCGCCGGCGTGCTGTACCGCTGGCGCGACGCTGGCGCCGGCACCGCGGTGTTCGCCAGCGCGGCCCTGGCGCTCGTGGGGTTGGTGTTTAGTCTGCACGGCGCCGCGGCCGTGGCCTTTGGCAGCGGCGACGAGTTCCTGGTCGCTCAGCACACCACGCACGAGGGAGTGGCGCTGGCGCGGCTGCTGCAGCAGAACGGCGGCGGCGTGTCCACGGTCACGGACGAGGCGCTGTTGCCGCTGGCATGGTACCTGCGTGACACGGTGCGCAGCGGCGGCCACGGGGGGGCGCAACTGATTGCCGCCGGTTCGCCCCCGCCCTCCGGATTTTCGCCCGCGGGCAACGCCACGGTCGTGTCGTTGCGCTGGGCGCCGAATTCGTTGAGCGCGCACGGCGTGGTACGGTGGTGGGTGTTTCGCAAGGCGTGGCCGTCGGCAGCCGCGGTCAGAGTACAACTCGTCGTCGCCAGGTGAGCCGGCGAGTGATCCGTCTGGGGCGCGGAGGCGAATGGGCGGTGAGCGGGCTCACGTGAACCGGTGATCCTGGTGCGGCGGGCCGGCGGAGGCGTGGATGAGCACGATCGCGGGTGAGCGTGGCTTCGGCGGTGAGGAGGGCGCCGCCTTCTGGCAGCGCGGGCTGGACCGCCTGCTGGCCGCCGAGCTGCATCTCAGCCTTGAGGCGTGGCTGTATATCGGGCTGGTCCTGCTGGCCGCCGTCCTGCGCTTCACGGACCTGGGCGCCCGTGCCCTGCATCATGACGAGAGCCTGCATGCGACCTATAGCTGGTACTTCGCGACGGGCAAGGGTTACACGCACGACCCGCTGATGCACGGACCCTTGCTCTTCCATATGACCGCCCTGGTGTACCTGCTGTTCGGGGCTTCTGATGCCACGTCGCGCTTCGCCCCGGCGCTGTTCGGCACGGCGCTGGTGCTCGTGCCGTTGCTGCTGCGGCCCTGGCTGGGCCGTGTGGGGGCGCTGACGGGCGCGGTCTTCATCGCCTTTTCGCCCTCGGTGCTCTACTACAGCCGCTTTGTTCGCAACGAGTCCTGGGTCGCCTTCTTCACGCTGATGCTGGTCGTTTGCCTGATGCGATTCCGTGCGTCGCAGCGGGAGCGCTGGCTCTATCTCGCGGCCGCCACGCTGATGCTGGAGTTCGTTTCCAAAGAGACCGCGTTCATCATCGCGGCGATCGTGCTGCTCTACCTGAACGGCTGCGTGGGGGCGGATCTCGCGCGGCAGCTCGCGCCGGCGGGCGAGGATGGCGAACGCGACACCAATCTGGCGCGGATCGGCATCTTCATCGCCGTGCTGCCGGTCGCCTGGCTGTTCGTCTGCGTTTGGCCGCTGATCGACGAGTGGCGCGAGCGCAACGGTTTGCGGGAATTCCCGGCAGACGCGCCTATGCTGCTGGTGCTCGGCCTGCTGGCGGCGCCGCAGTACTCGGCGGCGATCCGCGTCATCCTGCAGAAGCTGCCGCTGGTGCACTACGACATTACCCAGCCGGGGACCGTGGGCATTCTCGGCTATCTGTTCACGCGTACCGAGGCCGTCGGCGCGGTCACCGTGCTGGGGCTGCTGGCGCTGACGCTGATCGTCGGCTGGTGGTGGGATCCGCGCCGCTGGTTCGTCGCGGCGGCGATCTTCTACATTCCGTACTTCCTGCTGTTCACGACGTTCATCACCAACCGCGACGGCTGGACCAGCGGCATCTGGGGCGCGCTCTCCTACTGGCTGGATCAGCAGGGCGTGCAGCGCGGCACGCAGCCCGTCTTTTACTACGGCCTCACGCTCAGCGTGTACGAATACCTGACGCTCGGGCTCGCGGCCGCGGGGCTGCTGATCCACGCGATCCGGCGCGGAATCGACAACACCCTCTTCCTTCTGGTCGCGGCCGCGTTGATCCCCGTGATCGCGATGGTAGACGGCGGCATCGGCCACCTCGTCGCGGGAACGCTGGTCGCCTGCGCAATCGCCTGCGCCACGATCGCAATGCGCGGCGATCCGCTGCGGCAGTTTCTGCTGTTCTACTTCGGCGCCCTCTTCTTCGGCCTCTCCGTCTCCGGCGAGAAGATGCCCTGGCTGACGGTGCACCTGGCGTTGCCCCTGACGGTGCTTGCGGCGCTGGCCGTCAACGACGTCTGGGGCGCCTTCCTCGACCTGGCGCCGCGCCCGCGCCGGTACGCTGCGGCCGTGATCGCGATCGCACTCGTCGCCAGCGCCGGGCTGGCCTACCTGCTCGCCTGGAACGCGGCGAGTGACGGCCTGCGCGTACTCGCCGCGCTCGGCGCGCTGGCGGTGCTGATCATGGCCGGGGTCGCACTCACGCGCTTGCTGCGTCGCGCCGGCTGGCTGCGCAAGGGGCAGGCGCCCGCCTGGGCGGCCGGGGCAGTGGCGCTGGCCGGCTTCATCGGCCTCTTCGGCGCGCTGACCGTGCGCGCCGACTACCGGCTTAACTGGATCCACCCGGACACGCCGGACGAGATGCTGATCTACACGCAGTCGTCGCCCGATATCCCCAAAGTGGCGAAGAAGATCGACCGGCTCGCGCGCGAGTCCGGCTTGGGCAACCAGCTTACGATCACGGTGGACTCCAACGACGCCTTCACCTGGCCCTGGGCCTGGTACCTGCGCAACTACCCGCTCACCGGCTTCCCGGATCTGTCGGTCTACACCAGCAACCCCTCGGCCGCGGCGGCGCTCAACCCGGGCAAAGTCCTGATCGTGAACGCACAGGACGTGGCGGTGGTGACCCCGTTCGCCGGCCAGTACGACGCCGGCCAGCGCCTGCACCACCGCTGGTGGTTCCCGGAAGGCTACAAGACCGGCACCAGCACGCGATCGATCTTGACGCGGCTGCGGAACGGCTCCGAGCTCAAGCGCTGGTGGGGGTACATCACCAACCGCGACGGCTACGGCGTCACCTCGTCGGATATCAGCCCGCGCCCGACGCCCGATCGGAGCGGCCAGCCGGCGATCGTCTCCGGCAGCACCGCCCAGGGCATCGAGTATCTCGGTTCGGTCGATTCGTACGTCTACTTCCCGGCCGACTGGACGCCTGGCAAGGGGCTGAGCGGCGCGGCGAACGGCGCCGGCGGCACGGCGCACAGCAACGGCTCGACCCTGACGATCGGCGTCTTCGGCACGCAGCCGGGCCAGTTCAACAGGCCGACGGACGTCAGCCTCGACCAGTCCGGCGATCTGATCGTGGCCGACTCGCTCAACAACCGCATCCAGAAGTTCGATGCGCAGGGCAGCGTGGTGGCCACGGCCACGCAGGCGGGAGGCGTTACCTTCCACGAACCGTGGGGCGTCGCTTCGGATGCCGTGGGGAACGTCTACGTCTCCGACACCTGGAATCACCGCATCGTCAAGCTCGATGCCAACCTGCAGTTCGTCAAGGCGTGGGGACAGCTCGCGGTCGGCGGCGTGCCTCGGTCGCCGCTTGACCTCTACGGCCCGCGCGGCATCGCCGTGGCGCCGGACGGCACGCTCTGGGTGGCCGACACCGGCGACGGGCGCATCGTGCATTACGACGCCAACGGGAATCCGCTGGGCGCCTTCGGTTCGAAAGGCAGCACGCCGGGCCAGTTCAACGAGCCGGTGGGCATCGCCGTGGCCACCGACGGCACGATCTTTGTGGCCGACACCTGGAACAACCGTATCGTCGTGCTGAATCAGGAGTTCAAGGTCCAGAACCTGATCCAGGGCGACCAGTGGGGCTGGGTGGCATCCGCCGCCGATCAGACGCAGACGAACAAACCCTTCCTCGCGGCGCTGCCGGACGGCACCATCCTGGCGACCTTCCCCGGCGCCGACCCCGTGGCGCATCCGAATGCCGTGGCCGTCGTACGCTTCGACCGCAACGGCAAGATACTCTTCTCCGATCGCCAGTTGCCCAATGCGGCCTCGCCGCTGCGCGAGCCGATCGGTGTGGCCGCGGATGCGGCCGGGAACGTCGCCGTGACCGACGGCCTGCTGAACCAGGTGATTCGCTTGCCGGCGGCCGCGCTTGCGGGGCACTGACCGGCGTGCGCCGCGGGTCGGGGCCGGTTCGGGCATGAGACGCGGCGGGCAGGCTACACTGATCCGCGTAAGCCTACCACGGAGAGGGCCGCGTGCTCCGTAGCGTCCGTTTCTGGCTGGGGCTGGCGATCAGCGCGGCGTTCATCGGCCTGCTGTTCTGGCGCACGCCCACCGGCGATATCGTGCGCGCCCTCAAGGGAGCGAATTACTGGTGGTTCCTGCCGGCGCTGGCGCTGTACCTCGCCTCGATCTGGGTGCGGTCGTTTCGCTACCGCTTCCTCGTGCGTGACCTTGCGGAACTCTCGGCGAACCAGCTCTTCCCCGTACTTTGCATCGCCTTCATGGCCAACAACCTGCTGCCCGCGCGTGCCGGCGAGTTGATGCGCGTTTATGTGCTGGGCGAGCGTTACGGGCTGAAGAAGGTTTCGGCGCTGGGCACGGTGATCGTCGAGCGCCTTTTCGACGGGCTAACCTTGCTCCTCTTCTTTCTGGTCACGGTGGCGCTGCTCGGCTCGAACGGCACGCTGCGCGGGCTGGCCGCCGTCTCCGTCGCGGTCTTTCTCGTCGCGCTGGCGATCTTCGGCCTGATCCTGCGCTGGCCGCAGCGCGCGGAGGCGCTGGCGCATCGGGTCGTGGCGCTGCTGCCGCACCCGCTGCAGCCGCTGGGGCGGGAGCTTTCCACCTCGCTGCTCAGCGGCATGGTGGCGCTGCGCAATCCGGCGGCGCTGATCGTCACCGTCGTGACCTCACCGCTGGCCTGGGGCATGGAGTCCGGCGTCTTCTGGATGGTGGGACAGTCGTTCGGCCTGCACCTGAATCTGGGCTGGTTCATGATGGCGATGGCGGCTGGCAACCTGGCGCTGACCGCGCCCTCGACGCAGGGCGGCATCGGCCCGTTTGAGTTCTTCGCTCGCCAGGTGATCGTGATCGCAGGCGCCGGCGAGGGCGTAGCGACCGCGTATGCGCTTGTCGCACACGCGATGATCATCGTGCCTGTCACGGTGCTGGGGCTGCTCTTCCTGCCGATCTACCACCTGAGGCTCGGAGAAGCACCGGCGCAGACCGCTGCTACGGAAGACGTCGAAGAAGGCGACGCGCCCGACCCGCCCCGATCGCGCGCCGTCGCAGAACGCTGAATCTCACCGATTCGGTTCCCTGTTCCGTCTTCCTCGAAACCTGTACCCTGTAGCCATGCTGCTCGCAATCGATATCGGCAACACCAGCGTCCACGTCGGCGTCTTCATTGGCGAGGAGCTGCGCGCAAGCTGGCGCCTGGGCACCGATCGCGAGCGGCTGCCGGACGAGTATGCGATCCTGCTGCTCAGCCTGCTGCGCACCTGCGGCATCAATCCGGCCGATGTGCGCGAGTGCGTGCTAAGCAGCACCGTGCCGGAACTGACGCCGACCTTCTGCGAGCTGACGCGGCGCTACTTCGGCTGCACGCCGCTCGTGGTGGGCAGTGGCGTGCGCACAGGGCTGCGCATCCTCTACGACAACCCGCGCGACGTCGGCGCCGACCGCGTGCTCGACGCCGTCGCCGCGATCAAGCTCTACGGGCCGCCGCTGATCATCGTCGACTGCGGCACGGCCACGGTCTTCGATGCGATCTCGCGCGACGGCGACTACATGGGCGGGGCGATCGCGCCCGGCATCGGCATCGCCGCCGAGGCGCTGTTCCAGCGGGCCTCGAAGCTGCACCACGTCGAGCTGGAGAAGCCCAAGCTCGCTATCGGCAAAAACAACGTGCATTCGTTGCAGTCCGGCATCATGTTCGGCTACGTCGGGCTGGTTGAGGGGATCGTCGAACGCTTTCAGCGTGAGCTGGGCGGCGGCGCCCGTGTGATCGGCACGGGGGGCTACGCCGCCACGATCGCACGCGAGACCGACGTATTTGACGCGGTTAACATCAACCTGACGCTGCTTGGACTGCGCCTGGTCCACGAACTCAACCGGGCCTGACTGGGCCCGGACCACACAGCCGCCAGACTGCGGCGACAAACCATGCCCGGGTGACGCGAGATCCGGCGTTGCCACGGGACAGGAGGACGATCTGGTGGCAGCAATCGATCCAGCGAACGGCGTGTCCGGTCCGGCGAGCGAGGGCAAGCGGCCGCCCATGCAGTTCGGCGTACTGCAATTCTTCTCCTGGCCGAACCGCGCCGTGCCGCTGCAAACCGTCTACGCCCGTGCCCTCGACCGCATCGATATGATGGAGCACTCCGGCGGCTACGAAGCCGTCTGGCTGGCGGAACACCACTTCAACACCTATTCCGTCTGCCCCTCGGTGCATCTCATGGGCATGCTCGTGGCGGCGCGCACGGCGAAGCTGCGCATCGGCACCGCCGTCTCGCTGGCGCCGATGTACCACCCGCTGCGCCTGGCCGAGGAGGTAGCGCTCCTCGACGTGCTTTCCGGTGGCCGGGTGAACTGGGGCGCCGGCCGCGGCAACGACCCCACCGAATTCGGCGTCTTCGGTCTCGATCTCGACAGCAGCTACGCGCACTTCCGCGAGAACGTGGAGATCGTGGTGCGCGCCTGGAGCGAGGAGCGGATCAGCTACTCCGGGCAGTTCACCACGGTCGAGAACATCGAGGTGCTGCCGAAGCCGCTGCAAAAGCCGCACCCGCCAGTCTGGCTGGCCGCGTCTTCGCCCGACGCGCTGAATTGGGCCGGGTCGCAGGGCTACTCGATCCTGATGGACCCGCACTCACCGCACGGGGATATCGCCGCGAAGTTCAACAACTACAAGGCCGCGCTCAGCACGGGCGGGCACACGTTCGCCGGCCGCCGCATCCCCATGGCGCGGCTGATTGCCGTCGCGCCGACCGACGACGAGGCGCGCGAAACGGCCCGCCGCGGCGCTCAGTGGACCGTGTCGGCCTACGTGAACCCGAACCGCCGCGCCCAGAACCGGGCCAACCACCTGCGCCCGGCCGGCGCGCCGCCCGTCGACGCGAACGTCGATCCGATCGACCGCTACGTGAACCAGGTGATCATCCACGGCAGCCCGGCGAGGATGGTGGACGAGATCCTGCGGCTGCGCGAGGAGATCGGACTCGACTATCTGCTCTGCGCGCCGCTCAGCCACCAGTCCTTCGTGCTGTTCACCGAAGAGGTGCTGCCGGCGCTGGCGCGCCAGGTCGCGATTGGCGCGGCTGCCAGCGCGGCAGACTAAGGCGCAACGAGACCCGCTGCGCCTCGGCACGCACGGCGCCCGCTTTCCGCAGGAGGCTGTGATGGCTCAACCAGAAGCGCAAGGCCTGGTGCTCGCCGATTCCGCCGGAAATTACTACCTGCTGTCGAGCGAGGACCTGCGACGTGCTCGCGTCTCCGAGGAGCGTAAGGCGGAACTGCAGCGCGCGCTCGGCGCCGACGTCTCCGGCTATATCACACCGATACCCATCCCGGAGGGCAGCGCGTTGCTGCTGGGCTCGTTCACCTTGCTGGGCATCGTTACCGGGCTGCAGCACGCGGCGGTCGATCCCGGAGGCGGAATCGACATCCCCCCACGCGGTTAAAGGGCCGGAATCGCGAGGCCGCTAGCGTGTGGCGGCGGCGGGCACGAGCTCGCGGGGCGCGGCGGCCCCGACGATCAGTTCTTCGCCGGGAGGAATCAGGCGGGTGTGCGTGTGGCGCAGGTAGAGCAGCGCCGCGGCGACGCCGGCGATGCACAGCCCGCCCATTGTCGCCAGCGCAGGCTGCACGCCGGCGCTCTGCGCCATGCTGCCGATGATGAAGCTGCCGATTGGCGTGCTGCCGGCAAACAGTAACGTCTGGATACTCATCACGCGGCCGCGCAGGGGCGCCGGCGTGATCAGTTGCAATCTCGCGCTGTTCGTCGCCGTAAACACGCTGCTGCTCATGCCCAGCAGCACAAACAGCGGCGCCAGCAGCAGCCAGGTGCCCGACAGCCCGATGGCCAGGAGGACGATGCTGAAGCAGGCGGCGCCGATCAGCAGCACGCGCCGCGTCGCCCGGCCCAGCCAGGCGATGCACAGTGCGGCGACCACCGAGCCGGCCGCCATGCAGGAGGTCAAGAGGCCGTAGCCCACGGCGCTGGTGTGCAACACGAACTGGGCGATCAGCGGCGTGAACACCTGGAAGTTGAAGCCAAAGGTGCCGATCACCGCCATAGTGATCACCGCGAGACAGATGTCGGGCGTGGTCACCGCGTAGTGCAAGCCTTCGCCGACCTGCTTCAGCACCGCCGCGCGCTTTGGCCGCTCGACCTTGTAGAAGCGGCTGGGGTCCATCATCAGCAGACCGGCGAGCACGGCGATGAAGCTTACGGAGTTGAGGTAGAAGCAGAGCGCGGTGCCCAACGTCGCCACCGTGATGCCGCCGAGCGCCGGCCCGACAAGCCGCGTCATCTGCAACTGCGAGGAGTTCAGCGCGACGGCGTTGGGCACGTCCTTCGGCCCGACCATCTCCATGACGAAGGCCTGGCGTGCGGGCATATCCATCGCGTTGGCGGCGCCCTGCACGGCGGCAAGCAGGTAAATCAATGGAATGTTGATCAGGTGCGCCGAGGTGAGCACGGCCAGCACCACGGCCTGGACCGCCATGATCGACTGGGTGCCGATCAGCAGGCGCTGGCGCGCGAAGCGGTCGGCGACCACGCCGCCGAACAGCGAAAGGAGCAAAACCGGCAGAAACTGGAAGGTCGAGACGGCGCCGAGCGCCAGCGCCGAGTGCGTGCGGCTGAGCACGAACCAGGCCAGCGCCGTGGACTGCATCCAGGTGCCGACCTGCGAGACGAGCTGGCCGAAGAAGTAGAGGCGATAGTTGCGCACCCGCATTGAGGCCCAGGTGGCGCGCAGCGGCGGCCGTTCGCCGCCCACGCTCATCGTTGGGCCTCCGCCGGCTCGGCATCGGGCGCGGCCGGCAGCGCTGCACGGGCGGTGGCCGAGGCGCCGGCCAGGCGTTCGAGTGCTACGGTAACCCCGGCGATCTCGCCGCCGAGCTGCTGCATAACTTCATCCAGGAAGGCGACGGCCGGTCCGCGCAGCTCGCCGACGAGCGCTTCGCCCTCCGTCGTCAGCCGCAAGGGGATCTGGCGGCGATCGCCGGGCGCCGAGCCGCGCTCGATCAGGCCGCGATCGGCCAGCTTGCCAACGAGGCCGCTGGTCGTGGAAACGGTGACGCCAATGGCGCGGGCCAGCTCGCCGGTGGTGATGCCGGGCGTGCGCCGCACCTGGTAGAGCACGCGCAGTTGCGGCAGGGTGACGTGCCACTGCTCCCACTGCCGCAGCCGCACGACGTCCAGGTCGCGCACGGCCTGCCAGTAGGCCTGGCGGAAGCGTAACTCGATCTCAGAACGCGCGTTGCTCATGGATCAATTGTACGGCGATACAGGACAGTCCGTCAATGCGGATCAGTCCGCCGGCACGGATCAATTCAATCTGCTCGTGGCGGCTACCCTTCTCCCGGCGCCAGCACGCGGCCGCTGGGCATGTGAATGCGCACCGGCTCAAGGTAAACCGGCGCCACCGTCGTCGTCTCCGGCAGCAGATGGGAGACGGCCATCTTCAGCGGCTCCGTGGCCATGTCCAGCCACATCGGGTAGAGGTCGTCGTGATGCGCCGCGAGCAGAACCTTCGGCCGGTACAGCGCGACCAGGGGCAGCGTGCGCTCGTCGAGCTGGCGTCGCATCAGCGGCCGGCCGATGAAGCCAACGATCGCCGCGTCGACGCCGCCGATCTTCTCAAAGAAGCTCTGCTCCTCACCACTGATTGGGCCGGCGCTGTCACGGTAGACCAGGCGGAAGTCGCCGAACTCGAAGATCAGGCACATCGTCGCCTCTTCGAGCACGGCCTTGTCCATGCTGCCGCGGGCGCGCACGGCGTCGTGGTGCGCCTGCTCCTTAGGCGAAAGCGGGCCGAGATCGTCTTCAAACTGCTGGCGCGCCTGGCCCAGCGCCTGCACGTTCGGCCGCGGGTCGGGCAGATCTTCGTGGGCCATCAGGTGGAACCCGTGCAGGATGCGCACCCGGTACTCGCCGAACTCGAGCACGTCGCCCTCGCCCAGACCGCGGTAGCCTTCGGTCTGCCGCGGGTCCAACCCCTCGCGGATTACGACCTCGGAGGCGATCGGGTGCCCGATCACCTTCGCGCCGGTGCGCCGGGCGACGGCCGCGGCGTCGGAGATGTGGTCGTAGTGCGGGTGGCCGATGAAGATCTCGCTGGCGCGCACCACGTCTCGCGGGCCGAAGCCGATCGGACGCATGCGCGGGCCGCGGTCGTAGTGGCAGTCGAGCAGGAAGACGCGTCCGCCGGCGTTGACCTCGAAGTTTGCCGTGCCGAGCCAGCGCAGCGTGAGCACATCCGACGATGCTTCGCTCGGGCCGCCAAGCATGGCCGGCAGGCTGAAGGCGTTGCGGTTGCCGCCGAGGTCGCCGCGCGAGTGGTGCGCCATCCTGCCCCCCTTCCGGGCGGAGACTCGGGAGTTCAGTCCGCCGCCGCGTGCGCCTCCACGCCGCTCTCGAGCGCGGCGAGGATCGCCTTCACGAGGCCGCGGGCCGACTCGGCGCTGAGCTCCACCGCTACGCGCTCTCCCGGGGCGCCCGCGGCGGGCACGAAGTCGATGTTCAGCGCATGGTCCAGCGGCGCATGGAAGGGGTGGTCGAAGTAGACGTTCGCCTCATCGACGCGCATCCAGCCCTTCGGCCCTTTGGCGCTGCCGACCACCTTCGTCTTCTCGGTGATGTACGTGCACATTGCTCCCTCACAATACAATGCTTGGTTGCTCCGGGCGGCGGCTGGACGATCTATCCCGCCACGCGCCCCGCCGCGGCCCCAGGTCGAACAAAATCTAGCGCACGCCGGCAGCAACGGGCGCCGGTGCGCTCAGATGGCGCTCGTAGAAGGCGAAGACCTTGCGCCAGGCGTCGGTCGCCTGCTCGGAGCGGTAACCCGCCCGATCAACGGCGAAGAAGCCGTGGCCGGCGCCGTCGTAGCGGTGGAACTCGTAGTTCTTGCCGAGCTGCTTGAGCACCGTCTCCGTGCGGTTCACCTGGTCCGGCGTCGGGTTGGCGTCGTCGTTGCCGAAGATGCCCAGCAGCGGCGCGGTCATCTTCTCGGTCAGGTCGATCGGCGCGACCGGGCGCATGGCGTTCAAGGCGTTCGGATCGTCGACCACGACGTTGCCGCCCCAGCAATCGACGGCGGCATCGACGCCCGGCAGGCGGCAGGCGGCGAGGTAGGTGTGGCGGCCGCCGGAGCAGAAGCCGATCATGCCGACTTTGCCGTTGGCGTAGGGCTGGGCGCGCAGGAAGGCCATTGCGCCGGCCACGTCGCTCATCACCTGGTCGTCGGGCACGCCGCCGCCGGCGCGGACCCTGGCCGCCACATCGTCGGGGCTGCCCGGGCCGGCGCGGTGGTAGAGGTTCGGGTCGATGGCCGCGTAGCCGTGGTAGGCCAGCTTGCGCGTCGCCTCTTTGCACCACTCGTCCCAGCCAGGGGCGTGGTGAATCAGCACGACGCCCGGAAACGGGCCGGCGCCCAGCGGCCGGGCGTAATAGGCCTCGATCGTGTCACCGTTGTGGCCCTGGATCGTGACCGTTTCGGCGATCATGCCCTCGTACGACATCGCGTTCTTTCCCTTCCTGAACTGCGCTGCTCGTGCCGGCGACCGGCGCCACTCCCTGCGCAGACCTACCAGCGGCCTTCGTGAATATACTCGGACAAAGACAGCTTTTGCCGCTGCTCACGCGGCGGGGCATCGTCGGCCGGATAGCCGAAGGCCAGCACCCAGGTGCAGCGGTGGCCTTCGGGCAGGCCCAGCACGCGCGCCGCGTCGTCGTGGTGGTGCATCGTCACCGGGCAAGAGCTGATCCCTTCCGCCCAGGCGGCCAGCATCATGTTCTGCGCCGCACGGCCGGCGTCGAACGACATCGCGCGCTCGGCATCCCACTGCCCGCTCGGCGGCAGGGTCACAATCGCCACGGCGATCGCCGCCGCGGGAAGTTGCGCTGTGAAGTTGCCGCAGGCGCCGACTTCCTCGCGCCGCGCACGGTCGCGCAGGAGAACGAAGCGGCACGGCTCCGCGTGCTTGGCGCTGCCCGCCATGCGCCCCGCCTGCAAGATCCGGTGCAAGGTCTCCTCGGGGATCGGCCGACCGGCGTAGGCGCGGGTGTCGCGCTTCCCGCGGATCGTGTCGAAGACGGCGGTGCGCTCGCCGGTCGTCATCTGGCTCCTCCGAGTTTCTCAGCCTTCTGGCCGGCAGTCAGCGCTCTACGAGCTGGGTCAACACGCCGTTGGCCGAACCGGGATGGATGAAGACCTGGCCGCTCAGCGGCTTGTCCGGCCCCGGATCGCCCAGCAGGCGCACGCCTTTGCCGCGCAGCTCGCTCAGCGTGGCCGGCAGATCATCCACGGCCAGCGCCATCAGGTAGACGCCGTCGCCGCTTGCAGCCACGCGACGGCCGACCGGTCCTTGATCGTTGGTGGGCGAGACCAGCTCGACGTACGACGGGCCGAAGCGGAAGTAGGCGTTCTTGAAGCCCGCGCCGGGCGGCTCGCCGCGGTCCGTGGCCGCAATGCCGAAGAGTGTCTCGTACTGCTTGATCGCGGCTTCGAGGTCTTTCACCGCGATCACCACGTGGTCCACGCCTCTGAACATGCTTTCCTCCTTTGCAGATGGTTTCAAAACCGGCTCGGATTCCCGCTTACAGGTGCGCAATATCACTTGACCGCCGAATTTGAAACCGTGCCTTATCGACCCGTTTGCACCGCTTCACCAGTGCAGCGCGTCCGCCATCTGCCGCTTGTGCCACTTCGGATCGCCGAGGAAATGGAACAACGTGCGCGACATCTGCGTGTGCGCGACGAGGCCGTACTCCCGCGCCGAGCCGACGCCCGCGTGCACCTCGTGCGCAGCGTTGCAGGCCTCGAAGTAGGCTTCGCTGGCCACGGCCTTGGCCATATGCACGTCGGCCGCGGCGGGACGGCCCGTGTCCAGCTTCCAGAGGGCGTGGTACGTCGTCCAGCGCGCCGCATCGAGGTGATTCACCAGGCGGATGATGTGGTCCTGCACGCGCTGGAAGCGGCCGATCGGCACGCCGAACTGCACGCGCGTCTGGCTGTACGCCACCGACATGTCGAAGACGGCCTGCGAGCCGCCGACTTCGTAGGCGCAGAGCACGGGCAGCGCCTTTTCCAGCGCGCGCTCCAGCGCCGCCCAGCCGGCGTTCTCCGCGCCGCCTAGCAGGGCAGACGCGGGCGCCTGCACATCCTGGAACGCGACCTCGCACTGCCAGCCGACGAAACCGGAAAGCACGCGCGACGACACCCCCTGCGCGCTCGCATCTACCAGCAACAGGCTGATGTCACGTTCTTGAGGCCCGGTGCGCACGGCGACGACGATCTGCGTGGCTGCCAGCGCATCGCTGACGAACAGCTTGGCGCCGTTCAGCACGTAGCCGCCGTCGCGGCGCTGGGCCGTGAGCTGCACGCCGCGCGGCCCCCACGAGTTGTTCGGCTCCGTGATCGCCACGGTAAGCACCTGGCGGCCCGCGGCGACCGCGGGCAGGATGGCCCGCTTCTGCGCCTCGTTGCCAGCCTCGAGCACCGTGAGGGCGCCAAGCACCGCGGAGCTGAAGAACGGCCCCGGCACCGGCCCGCGTCCCAGCTCCTCATAGAGCACGGCCGCATCGGTGAACGAGCCGCCGGCGCCGCCGTACTCGGCCGGGATCAGCAGGCCGAGCCAGCCGAGCGCAGCCGCCTGCTCCCAGATCTCCGGTCTGAAACCGGTCTCCGAGCCCTGCAGCGCGGTGATCGCGTCCTTCGGCGCCTCGCGCTCGATGAAGTTGCGCGCCACCTGCCTGAGCATCTGCTGGCTCTCCGTCAGGGAAAGGTCCATCGTCGGCTCCTGTACTGGCGCCGGCCCGCCCGGCCCTCACCCACCGCCGAGGATTCCTTCTGACTCTCCCAATCCAGGGGAGAGGGAGGGGTGCTTCGGTTCGAAGGTTCGGGGTCGGGGCGATTCCAGGCGGCCACCGGCGGGCGCATGGCCTCACCCCTGGCCCCCCTCCATGGGATGGAGAGGAGAGACGCCTAACCCGGCCTTCGCCCCGCGCTCCCGCCAATCGATCTCCCCTTCCCCCAGGACTGGGGCAAGATGAATGAACCAGGGGACGAGAGCCACGGTCTCACGACACGCTGCCCGCCAGCTCGCGTGTGCTGCGGCCAATGCCGATGCGCCGCGCCATACTCACGCGCTGGATGTCGGCCGTGCCGCCCGGATGCACCGCGACGATGCCGTTGCGTTGCTGCGACTCCAGAAAGCCGCCGGGCGAGCCGTAGACCTCGTCGTCGGTGAGCGCGGCGGGGCCGACGGCCTCGAGAATCGCGCCGGTCATCCACAGGCCGGCCATCTTGCGGTGCAGCGAGAGCTGCGGCCCCTCATACGACCTGGGCTGCTTCGCGTAGGTCAGCCAGAAGTTGCGCAGGCCGAAGAGCCGTGTGACCTCGCCCTTGATGTAGATCTCGGCCAGCAGGTCACGCACGTCCCGGTCTTCGGTCAGCGGCGCGCCGTCGCGCATGGTGGTCTGGCAGTAAGCGAGCAGGCGCTCCCACAATCGGTTGCGGCCGATGCGGCCACCGCCGCCGTGCTCCAGCTCCAGGTGCGTGCTGGCGACGCGCCAGCCGTTGTTCTCACCGCCCACCAGACACGAGGCCGGCACGCGCACGTCGTCGAAGAAGACGGTGTTCTTGTGGCCCATGTCGGAGCCGCCCTCGCCGCCGCCGCCCATCAGGTCCATCGGCTGCACCGTGATGCCGGGCAGGTTGGCATCGATCATGAACCAGCTCAGGTTCTGGTGGCGCTGGCCGCCGGGATCGGTGCAGCAGATCGTCCACATCCAGTCGGTGCCATTGGCGCTGCCGACGAAGATCTTCTGGCCGTTGATCACGTACTCGTCGCCGTCGCGCACCGCCTGCGTGCGCACGCCGGCGAGATCCGAGCCCGCGCCTGGTTCGCTGAGCAACTGCCAGACGCGCACCTCGCCCTTGTAGATCGGCGGCAGGAAGCGCTGCTTCTGGTCCTCGGAGCCCCAGACGAGGATGCTTGGCGCGCCGAGGGTGCCGCCGGTGTCGTAGAAGGGCGGCAGCGAGAGGTCCAGCCGGTCGGCTTCCTCTTCCAGGATGATGGTGTGGTCCACATCGAGGCCGCCGCCGCCGTGCTCGGCCGGCGCGTGGGGGAAGAGCCAGCCCTTGGCGCCGAGCTTGCGGCCCAGCTCGCGGCGCTGGAGGTAGAGCTGCAGCGACTCGTCGGCGTCCTTCGGCTCGCGCGTGAGGCCGGGCGGCACGTTCGCCTCAAACCAGGCGCGCACCTCGGCGCGGAAGCGCAGCTGCTCCTCGCTGTAGGTCACTTCGAAGTCCATGCGCGGCTCCGTCTTCGCTTGCAATCGTTCGGCGTGGACGATCGATCTGCCATCCGAGGTGTACCGCCCCGGCGGCGCGCCTGTCAACGCGGCTTCAGGCGCGCAGCCACAGCGGCTCGATGCTGATCACGCCGGCGGCTTGAAGGTCCGCGTACTCGTCGGCGCTGAGGCCGAGCAGACCGCGGTAGACGCGGGCGTTGTGTTCACCAAGGCATGGCGCCGGCGTGCTGGGCCGGCGCGGCGCGGCAGCGAGCCGCCAGGGCGCCGAGACGAAGCGGTGCGGCTCCCCAACCTCAGTCGGGATCAGTTCCTCCCACCAGCCGCGGGCCTTGAGCTGCGCGTCGTTCAGCAGTTGCACGCCGGTGAGCACCGCACCGGCAGGCACGCCGTGCCGCTGCAGGAGGTGCATCAGTGCGTGCTTGTCGTAGCCCGCCGTCCACGCGGAGATCGCGGAGTCGAGCTCGTCGTGCAGGGCCCTGCGGCCCGCGGCGGTCGTCAAGCGTTCGCCCCGCGTCCAGGCGGGATTGCCCATCGCCTGCTGCAGCCGCGCCCACTGCCCGTCGTCCTCTATCGAGATCGCAATCCAATCATCCGGCCCGCTCGGTTGACCGTCACCAGGCGAAGCGCCTCTGGCATCCCTGCCCGAGCTTCCAGCTCCCCTGTTCCCTGAACACGGGTAGACGCCCTGCGGCGCGAACTGCGGATGGCGATTGCCGATCGGTCCTTGCACCCGGCCGTTGAGCGCGAAGTCCATCATCGCCTCGCCGAAGAGGCCGATCGTCGCCTCGCGCTGCGAGAAGTCGACGAACTGTCCCTCGCCGGTCTGCCGCGCTCGGCGCAGGCCGGCGATCAGCGCGCCCACGGCCAGCACGCCGGCGACCGGGTCCGGGTAGGTGCCGTTGGTCATCAGCGGCGGCCCGTCGCGGTAGCCGGTCACGGAGACGAGGCCGCCGGTCTGCTCCAGCGTCGAGCCCAGGGAACCGTAGTCGCGCTCCGGTCCGCTGTCGCCCTGGCTGCTGAGCTTGAGATAGACGAGGCGTGGGTTCACCGCTCGCAGCTCGTCCCAGCCGAGTCCCTGTCGCTCCATCACCGAGGCGCGGAAGTTTTCGGCGACGGCGTCGCAGCAGGCCGCCAGCCGCTTGCAGAGATCCTTGCCGCGTTCGTCCGAGAGGTCGAGGGTGATGCCGAGCTTGCCGCGGTTGCGCTGGTTGAAGTAGGCGGCGCGGTTCCACGGCCGCTCGCCCGGCTCGCCGTGCGGATACTGCTTGAGCTGCGTCTCGCCTTCGGGATGCACCGGGCCGCGGCTGATGTCCGGACGGCGATTGGATTCGACCTTGATCACCTCGGCGCCGAGGCCGGCGAGCAAAAGCGTCGCGTACGGCCCCACCGCGACCTGGGTAAGATCGAGGATGCGGACGCCTTCGAGGGGCGGCGTCGAGGGCGTAGGGCCCAGGGCGTCGGGCGTCGAAGGTGGCTTCGCGGGCATGCCCTTGTCGGCGCGTTGCGTTGTCGCTTGCGCGTGCTCGCCGAGCAGCGGGGCGCGGCCGGTGACCGCGGGCATCTCCCCGATGCGGAAGGGCAGGCCGGGATAGCGGGCGCTGCCGGCGACGGGGTGCTCGATTTGCTGGAAGAAGCCGCGGGCCGCGAGCTGGGCGGAGGCGTGCAGGTCGGCCGCGGTCGCCACGTAGCCGGCGATCGAGCGCAGGCTCTGCAGCTCGTGGTAGATCGCTTCCTTCGGCTGGCCGCGAACCAAGTCCGCGACGATCTCGGCTACAGCTTCACGGTTCTCGCGCCGCGCCGCCGAGCTGGCGAAGCGCGGATCGGCGGCCAGCTCCGGCCGGCCCAGCATCGCGCAGACGCGCGGCCAGGTCTCGGCCGCGACGCCCATCTCCAACCCGACCGAGGCCCAGCCGTCCTTCGCCTCCAGCAACACGCTCGGCCGTCGCTGCAGGTTCGTGCCCTGCCAGGTGGCCTCGATGCTGGCGTGAATTTGCGTGATCGCCGTCGCCTCCTGCAGCGAGATATCGATCGCCTGGCCTGCGCCGGTGCGGTCGCGCTGCCACAACGCCGCCATGATCGCACTGAAGGCGGCGCCACCTGCGTTGCACAGGGCGGGGCTGCCGCCGATCTTCAGCGGCTCGCGATCGGGCAACCCGATCGTGTACAGCAGGCCGCCCAGCGCCTGCGCGGTGATTTCGGTAGCCAAATAGTCGCGGTACGGACCGTCCTGCCCGAACCGCGTGATCGAGCAGAGGATCATCCGCGGGTTCTCTCCCGCAAGCGCGGCGAAGTCGAGTTCCAGAGCCGCGAGCGTGCCCGGCATGAAGCCCTCGATGATGATGTCGGCCTCGGCGGCGAGTCGCCGAAACTGGGTCCGGTCCGGAGCACGAGTCAGATCGAGGACGATGCTCTCCTTCGCCATATTGAGGTAGAGGAAGAGGCCGCTCTTCTCCGGGTGCGGCTCGTCGCCGGCGAAGGGGGCCAGCAAACGGGCACGGTCGCCGCCTGGAGGCTCGATCTTGATCACTCGCGCGCCCAGCGCAGCCAGCAACTTGCCGCAGTACGGCCCGGCGATGCCCTCGCTCAGCTCCAGCACCGTGAGATCGCTTAGCACCAGCCCCTCTTCCCTCATGCTCGCCTCCCGCGCCTCGCGGCCCAGTCTACGCCGCCGCGCGCGTTGACAGTGCAGCAGCGCTTGCCTACGTTGAGGCCGCCGGGCCCGTCCCGGCCCTAACTACCCTCTCTCCGGAAGTTCGCGCTTCGCGCGATGGATTGTCATGGAGAGGGGCCGGGGGTGAGGCCATGCCCGGACCGCTGGCCGGCCTGCGCATCTTCGACCTGACGATGTGGATGGTCGGGCCGTGGGCCTCGATGCAGCTCGGCAGCATGGGCGCCGACGTGATCCACATCGAGCAGCCGGGGGTGCTCTGGTCGTCGCTTGGCGCCGGCGTGCCGCCAACGATCGACGGCACCTCGATCGGCTACATCACCTGGAACATGAACAAGCGCGGCCTCTTCCTCGACCTCAAGGCCACGCGCGACCGCGCCACCGCGTACGAACTGCTGCAAACCTGCGATGCCTTCCTGATCAACATGCGCCCCGGTGTGGGAGATCGCCTTGGTCTCGGCTATGAGACGGTGCGCGCGATCAATCCGCGCCTGGTCTACTGCTCGGTCACCGGCTGGGGCGAAAGCGGCCCGATGGCCGAGCGCCCCGGCGCCGACACGCAGATGCAGTACGTCAGCGGCTTCTGGTCCACAAACGGTCCGCGCGGCGGCGAGCGCGAAATCTACCGGCATTTCACGCAGATGGACGCGACGACCGGCAACTACGCGGCGCAGGCGATCCTCATGGCATTGCTGGCGCGACGACGCACCGGCCGTGGTCAGAAGGTCGAAGTGCCGATGATTCGCGCGGCCGCGGCGCTGCAAACGGCGCGGCTGGCCGAGTACCTGGCGACGGGCGCACTGCACGTGCCGCTTGGCAGCGCGGCATACGCCACCGCGCCCGACCAGTGCTTTCTCTGCGAAGATCAGCAGTGGCTCGGCGTCTCCGTCACGAGCGAGGACGAGTGGCGGGCCTTCTGCGCCGCGATCGAGCGGCCGGAGCTGGCCGCCGACCCCCGCTTCGCCACGAACGCCGAGCGTGTGCGACATCGCGACGATCTGGCGGCGCTGCTGCAGCCGGTTTTCCGTGCAAAGCCGCAGTTCTACTGGATGATGAAGCTGGCCCACGCCGGCGTGCCCTGCGGCTATCCGCTGCGTTTCGAGCAGTTGCGCCAGCATCGCCAGTCGGTCGAGAACGAGTATTTGCTCGAGGTCGAGACCTCGGCCTGGGGGCGCGTCTGGACCGGCGGGCCGCCCTGGCACTTCTCCCGCACGCCGGCAGCCTGGCGCGGCACGCCCATGCCCGGCGAGCACACCGGCGAGATCTTGGACGAGCTGGAGCGCAAGCTCAACGCCGCGCCGGCCGGCGCCCAGGCGGGCTCGTCATGAGCGGGCCGCTGGACGGCTATCGCGTGGTCGAGCTCGCCGAGGGCGTGGCCGGGCCATACTGCGCGATGGCGTTGGGCGATGCCGGAGCAGATGTCATCAAGATCGAGCCGCCGGCGGGTGACCGCGCCCGCGGCTGGGGTCCGCCGCTGCGGGGCGATACAAGCGCCGTCTTCCTCAGCCTGAACCGCAACAAGCGCGGCGTGGTCCTCGATCTGGCCAAGCCGGGCGGGATCGAGTCAGCGCGCGGGCTGCTCGCGAATGCGGATGTGGCCGTGATCGATGCGAACCGTCTGCCGGCTCCCGAACTCGGCTATGACGCGATGGCGGCCTTCAATCAGCGGCTGGTCTGCTGTCAAATATCCGGCTACGGCGACCGCGGGCCATGGGCGAACCGGCCGGCGGGCGAGCTGCCGGCGCAATTGCTCTCCGAGGCCACGTCCTCGCTCGGGCATATCGGCGAGGAGCCGGTGCGGCTGGGCACGGACGTCGCCAGCATGTACGCCGCCAACTATGCCGTGCAGGCGATCTGCGCCGCGCTGCTCGAACGCGAGCAGAGCGGCCTCGGACAGCGCATCGACGTCTCGCTGTTCGGCAGCATGCTGGCGATGCGCTCCACGCTCTGGGTCGCTCTCTCCAATCCCGACGAGTGGTGGGGCTTCCACCTCGACAGCTACGTCAAGCCGCCGGACCAAGGCTACCGCTGCAAGGACGGGGCGATCTTCTTCTCGCTGGCGCGCATGGAGCGCGAGCGCTTCGACGCGTTGCTGCGCGAGCTGGACATGGAGTGGGTGCGGGACGATCCGCTCTACCCGCTGCTTGAGCGGGACACGGCGGGCGGCACCGGCCGCCACGCGCACGAGGTCAAGCATCTCTGGGAGCGGGCCTTCGCCGCCTTCACCACGGCGCAGGTGACCGCGATTGTGGAGCGCCTCGGCGGCACCTGTTTCCCGATGAACGACTACGCGCAGCTCGTCGCGCTGCCGCAGGTGCAGCACCTGGGCATGGTGCAGGAGATCGAGCAGCCCGGCATCGGGCCGCTGCGCGTGCTCGCGCCGCCCTGGGAGTTTTCGGAGACGCCTGCCTCGATTCGCCGCCCTGCGCCACGTCTCGGTGAGCACACCGCCGAGATCCTGCGCGAGATCGCGTCGAGCGAGGCGCGGCCGTGAGCGAGCTGTCGCGGCGGGTGGCCGTGGTCGGCGTCGGCAGCAGCCGCTTCGGAAACTTTCCCGAGAGCGACGCCAACGGCCTCGCCGCCGAGGCGCTTCGCAACGCGCTGGACGACGCCGGCCTGCGCGCGAACGAGATCGACGGCCTCGTCGTCAACCGCGTGCCGCACTACGCCCGCTTCGGCGAAATGACCGGCATCTCGCCGCGCTGGGGCGCCCAGTTCCCCGCCGAAGGGCGGATGAGCGGCATCTCGATCGAGGCGGCGGTGATGGCGATCGCCTGCGGCATGGCGAGCACCGTGGCGCTGGTCTACGGCAACAACGGCCGCTCGCGCCGCGTCTACTACGGCGGCGACCCGAGCTTCTGGGCGCCGTGGGGGATGACCTCTCCCGGCGCGCAGCACGCGCTGCTGTGGCGTAAGCACATGCTGCGCTACGGCAGCACCACCGAGCAGCTCGGCCAGATCGCCGTTACCTTCCGTGAACACGCGCTGCTCAACCCCAACGCCGTGATGAAGCGGCCGATCTCGCTGGAAGATCACCGCAACGCCCGCTACATCGCCGAGCCGCTGGGGCTGTTCGACTACTGCCTGATCAACGACGGCGGTGTGGCGCTGATCCTGACCAGCGCCGAGCGGGCGCGGGATCTGCGCAAGCCCCCGGTCTACATCGCCGGCATGGCCCGCGCCGACGACTACCGCGCCGCCAGCACCTGCCCGGACGACTTCTGGTTCGGCGCGATGCAGCAGTGCGCCGAGCGGGTGTATGCGATGGCTGGCCTCGGCCGCGAGGCCGTCGACGTGCTGCAGATCTACGACAACTTCACGCCCACCGTGGTTTTCTCTCTGGAGGGCTTCGGCTTCTGCGCGCAGGGCGAAGGCGGCCGCTTCGTGGAAAACGGCAGGCTGCGGCTGAGCGGCGCCCTGCCGGCCAACACTTCGGGCGGCCATCTCTCCGAGAGCTACATGCAGGGCTGGGGCTTGAACGTCGAGGCGGTGCGCCAGGTGCGCGGCGAATGCGGGCCGCGCCAGGTGGCCGGCTGCAACGTCGCGCAGTTTCTCTGCGCCACGCCCTGCAGCGTCTCGATCATCTACACGCGGTGAAGCCGATGACCTACGCGAAACCGCTGCCTGAGCCCGATGTCTGGAGCCGGCCGTTCTGGGAGGCCGCACAGCAGCATGAGCTGCGCATGCAGCGCTGCGCCGGTTGCGGCCACCTGCGCTTTCCACCGGGCCCGACCTGCACGCGCTGCCTCTCGCCCGAAGCGAGCTGGGAACTGCTCTCGGGCCGAGGGCGCATCTGGTCGTGGACGGTCTTTCACCAGCTCTACTACGCAGGTTTCAAGGACGAGCTGCCCTACAACGTCGCGCTGGTGGAGCTGGAAGAAGGTCCACGACTCTACACCAACATCGTCGGCATTGAGAACGACGCGCTTCGCGAAGGGCTGGCGGTCGAGGTGACCTTCGAGCAGGCGACGGACGAGATCACGATCCCCCGCTTCCGCCCGGCCGCGAGCGCCTGAGCCGCGCATCGCTTGCCCGCTCGTGCCCGCGTTCGTATCGTTGGGGAGCGAGCCCCCGGCCGGTGTCGTCTCGGACAGTTCGGCGGGCCGGTGCGCTGATTCCACCAGGGTTACGCAGACAACGGGCGGAAAGGAAACGGATCATGGGGAACAGGCTTGCGGGCAAGGTCGCGATTGTCACGGGCGCGGGGCGCGGGATCGGCCGCGCGGAGGCAATGCTGCTGGCGGCGGAGGGCGCCGCGGTCGTCGTGAACGACCTGGGCGGCAACGTGGACGGCACGGGGCACGACGGCGGGCCCGCCGACCAGGTGGTGGCCGAGATCAAGGCCGCCGGCGGTCGCGCCGTCGCCAACTACGCCAACGTCGCGGAGATGCAGGGCGGCGAGAGCATGGTGAAGACGGCGCTCGACACGTTCGGGCGGCTCGACATCCTCGTCAACAACGCCGGCATCCTGCGCGACCGCATGGTCTTCAACATGTCCGAAGAAGAGTGGGACGCGGTCGTCGACGTGCATCTGAAGGGCCACTTCACCACGATCAAGGCGGCCGGCGTGATCTTCCGCCAGCAGCGATCGGGCCGCATCATCAACACCTCGTCCACCTCCGGCCTCGGCAACATGGGCCAGGCGAACTACAGCGCGGCCAAAGAGGGGATCGTCGGCCTGACACGCACGGTGGCGCGTGACCTCGGCCGCTACGGCGCCACCTGCAACGCCATCCGCCCGACCGCCGGTACACGCCTCACGCTCAGTCCGGAGGTGGCCGAGGCGGCGCGGCGCTCGGCCGCGGCGGGCGTCACCCGCGCCGGCTCCAACACGCTGGCCGAGCTGAAACCCGAGGCGGTGGCGCCGATGGTTGTCTATCTCGCCACGGATGAGGCGCAGAACATCAACGGACGCACCTTCATGGTGCGCGGCAACCAGGTATCGCTCTACTCAGAGCCGGTGCCCGAGCGCACGATCTTCGCGCCCGGCGATATGTGGACCGTAGATGAACTCGCACGGGTCGTGCCGCAGACGCTCGCGCAGGGCCTGCGCAACGAGTTCGCGCCGAAGGAGGCCGCGGCCACGGCGTAGCCGCCGCTATGCATGGGATTGCGCCCGCTCGCGGCCGCCGAATTCAACCCGTCGGCACCGGGCGAGCGCGGCCGGCGCTTGCCGCGCAGTGCGACGCTACCGGCGCAGCTCCGCGCCGAACTGGTGGCCGAGGCTGCGCAGGATGCGCTCCTGCTCCCTGGCCGCATCGGCGTCGGTGAGCGTCCGATCTGGCGCCTGGTAGCTGACGGAGAAGGCGAGCGACTTCTTGCCTGCGCCGATGCGATCGCCGCGGTACTCGTCGAACAATGTGACCTGCGAGACCGCTTTCGACCGCGCAATGGCGGCGAGCAGATCGGCCGCCGGCACATCCTCGTTGACGACGAGCGCCAGATCCTGCACAACGGCGGGGAAGCGCGAAATCGGCGCGTAGCCGGGGATCGCCATCACCAGTGGCAGCAGCGCGGCGAGATTCAGCTCATAGAGGAAGACGTCGCGCTCGATGCCGAAGCGCGCCAGCACGTCGGGATGCACCTGGCCGACGACGCCCACCGCCTGCTCGCCGGCGCGGACTTCCGCGGCGCGGCCGTCGATCAGGATCGTGTCCGCAGCCGCGTGGTAACTCAGGCCGATGCGCAGCCGTTCGTCCAGCGCTTCGATTAGGCCCTTGGCATCGAAGAAATCGAGAGGCTCGCCCCCGGCGTGCCCCCAGCGGTCCAGCCGCTCACCGCAGATCGCGCCGATAAGGGTCTCGCGCTCCTCCGGCAGCTTCGTGCGATCCTCTGCGGGCAGATAGACGACCGCGGTTTCGAACAGCGAGAGCGCCGGGCGGCGCAGGCGCAGGTTGTCGGCCAGCGTTGCCAGCAGCGAGCCGCGCAGGCTGGTGCGCATCAGCTCGTGCTCGGCGCTGAGCGGGTTGACGATGCGCAGCGGCTGCAGGATCGCCAGGTCCTCGGCAGGCGTGACCTTGCGCAGCAGCTCCTCGCTCACGGCCGAATAGGTGATGATCTCCTGCGCGCCGGCGGCGACGAGGACGTCCTTCACCCGCTCGCGCAGCAGGCGGCGCGGCTGCGGCAGCAGCTCGGGGATGCGGCCGGCGATCGTCGTGCTCGGCAGGCGGTCGAAGCCGAGGATGCGGATCACCTCCTCGACCACGTCGTCGGCGATGCGCACGTCCATGCGCCAGTAGGGCACGTCCACCAGGTAGCGATCGGGTGCCTGCCACTCGCAGCCGAAGCCGAGCGCCCGCAGCGTGCGCGTCACGTCGGCGGTCGAAACCTCGATGCCGAGCACCTGGCGCAGCCGCGCCGCGCTCAGTTCGATGCGCAGCGGCGGCTGCGGCACGGGGTACACGTCGATGAAGCCCTCACGCGCCATGCCACCGCACAGCTCGACCATCAGTTGCACGGCGCGTCGCGCGGCCTTCAGCGCCAGCTCGGCCGGCAGTTGCTTCTCGAAGCGCGACGACGCCTCGCTGCGCAGGCCCAAACGCGTCGAAGTGCGGCGGATATTCATGCCGTGGAAGTTTGCCGCTTCGAGGAGGATCGTCTTCGTCCGCTCGCTGATTTCGCTGTTCGCCCCGCCCATCACGCCGGCGAGGCCGATCGGCCCGCCCGGATCGGTGATCAGCAGCATGTCGGGCGTCAGCTCGCGATCGACGCCGTCGAGCGTGGTCAGGCGTTCGCCCGCGCGGGCACGGCGCACGATCACGTGATTGTCCTCCACGGTGTCGTAGTCGAAGGCGTGCAGCGGCTGGCCGAACTCCAGCATCACGTAGTTGGTGATGTCCACCACGTTGCTGATCGCGCGCACGCCCGCGGCCTCGAGCCTGCGCTGCAGCCACAACGGCGAAGGACCCAGCGTGACGCCTTCGATCACGGCGGCGACGTAACGGTTGCAAAGGTCGGGGTCGGCGATTTCGACTGAAAGCGTGCCCGCGATCGGGCCGCCCATCGCCTCGAAACTGGAATCCGGCTCCCGCGCGCTTTGGCCGGTGAGCGCCGCGACCTCGCGGGCGATGCCGAGCATGGCGAGCAGGTCCGCGCGGTGCGCCCATGCTCCCGCCACGAGCACCGTGTCTCCGAGATAATCGTGCAGCGGCGTGCCGACGGGCGCCTCGTCGGACAGCACGAGGATGCCCTCGTGGTTCTCGGAGAGGCCGAGCTCCATCTCCGAGCAGATCATGCCGTCCGATTCGATCTTCATGATGACTGCGGGCTTCAGCTTCTGCGGCTTGCCGGCGCGCGGGCTGAACAGCTCGGCGCCGATCGCGGCGTAGGCGATCTTCTGCCCGGCGGCCACGTTCGGCGCCCCGCAGACGACCTGGTGCACGCCATCAGCCGCGCGCACCGTGCAGCAGCTGAGATGATCCGAGCCAGCGATGCGCTCGCACGTCTCGACCGCGCCGACGGAGACGCCTTCCCAGGCCGGCGGCGCGATGATCTCCTCGACCTCGGCCGTCGCCAGTGTGATGCGCCGCGCAAGTTGCTCGGGCGGCAGCGTCAGATCGACGTACTCCTTCAGCCACTCAAGCGAGATGCGCACAGAGGCTCGTTCTCCTCACGTTTGATTGTAGGCACGCGCACGGCTACCCCGTTTCAATCCCCAGCCCGCAGCACCGGGTAATGAGACCAGATGCGGTTGGCTGCGATCTAAAACTGCTCCAGAAAGCGCAGATCGTTGCCGTAGAAGTGGCGGATGTCGTCGATGCCGTACCGCAGCATGGCCACGCGCTCGACACCGAGCCCCCACGCGAAGCCGGTGTAGCGCACCGGGTCGTAGCCGACACCTGACAAGACCTCAGGGTGCACCATGCCCGCGCCCAGGATCTCGATCCAGCCGGTGCCCTTGCAGAGGCCGCAGCCCGTGCCGCCGCAGACGAAGCAATCGACGGCCATCTCCACCCCCGGCTCGACGAAGGGGAAGTAGGCGTGGCGCAGCATGACCTGGCGCTCGGAGCCGAACATGCGCCGCGCCAGCTCGCCCAGCGTGCCCTTCAGATCGGCCAGCGTGATGCCCTCGTCCACGGCCAACCCTTCGATCTGGGTGAGCTGCCACTCGTGGCTCGCGTCTACCGCTTCAAAGCGATAGCACTTGCCCGGCACGGCGATGCGGATCGGCGGCTGGCGCTGCTCCATCACGCGGATCTGGTTGGGCGAGGTGTGGGTGCGCAGCAGCAACGGCCGGCGGCCTTCGGTCAGCGGGTCGAGCCACAGCGTGTCCCACATGTCGCGCGCCGGGTGGTCCTGCGGAATGCGCAGCATCTCAAAGTTGTAGTAATCCGTCTCGATTTCCGGCCCCTCGGCAACCTGGAAGCCCAGGTCGGTGAGGGCGGCGAGCAGGTCGCGCAGCGTCTGCGTCACGGGATGCAGCCGGCCGATCTGCGGCCGGCGTCCCGGCAACGTCACGTCGAGCTTGCCCTCGGCGATCGATGTTTCGAGGCGGGCGCGGCGGAAGTTCTCGGCGCGGGCTTCATACGCCTGCTCCAGCTCGCGGTTCGCCGCGTTTGCGGCGATCCCCGCCGCACGGCGCTGATCGGGCGGAAGCGTGCCGACGGAGCGCGTCAGCGCGTTGAGCTTGCCCGCCTTGCGGCCGAGAAACTCGGTGTGCCAGCGCTCAAGCTCCGGCTCGTCGCGGCAGGCCGCGAGCTTTTCCCGCGCCTCCGCCACGACGGCGGCGATACCACCTTGCTCGATCACCATCGCCCGCTCCCGCGGAGTGACGCTGCGCGGATTGCGAACGGCCGGAGCGATCGCCCCGGCCATCTGTCCGTGTCGTTCACTGTTCTGGATGCATTGTATGAATCGAATGCCCAACGGCACAATCGGGCCGGCCATGCATCCGGCCTACGCCGCCGGCCGTATCTCCGGCGGCGCGGCAGCGGAGCCTTGCAATGCCTGGCGCAGCGCCGCCAGCGCCTCGGCGTCCCTTCCGGCGAGCGCGAAGACGCGTTCCAGCAGCGCGTCGGCCTGGCGTCGCGCCTCTCGGTACGCGGCGATCGCCGCATCGAGCGACTCGGTCTCGGGCAGCGCGACGGCGGGGAAACGCCGGCGCACGTACGCGGCGACCGCCGGCGACCCAGCGGCCTTGCCGCGCAGCCCCGCGTCGCGCAGCTCCAACCACATCGTCCGCACACTGTGCCGGCTGCGCTCGAGCGTGAGCGCGATGCCGGCGAAGCGCTCTGCCGGAGGGGTCACGTCTTCAAGACGCACGGCGCGCAGCAATCGGTCGAACTCCGGCGCGCGCCAGCGCTGATTCGTTCTGCGAAAAGTCTTGTCCTGAACCACGGCCTGGGTCTCGCTTTCGAACTAGCCTACAATCCTGCACACATATAATAGCATATGCGAAGCATCAGGTCGAACGCCGCGGTGGGCGCCACGGCGATCGAGCGATCGCGTCGAAGATCGGCGCGCTGAAGGCGAGCTCGGCCTCCATCTTCGTGTCCCACTCGCGCTGCCAGGTCTCGGGCATTTCGCGTCGCAGCGCATACCACCAGAGCACGCGCGCGGGGATCTCGGCGCCGTCAGCCGTAAGCTCGCCGGCCACGACATCGCCGAGGAAGCAGGTCATATCGCCGCCGTCCATCGCATTGATCACGCGGCACTCGACATAACCAAGCGCGCCGTCGAGCAGCGGACTGCCGGTCACGCCGCGCCGGCTCACCAGCCCGTCGAGCTTGTGTGCATCGCGTCGGCCGGAGGAGAAGCCGAGCCGGTGGACCAGCTCTTCCTGGCCCCGCGACAGCAGGTGCAGCGCGAAGACGCCGGAGTCGCGCACCAGGTCGTGCGTGAGGTTGCGCTTGTAGAGTTGCACGAGCATACGCGGGCGGTCGGGCACGATCGAGGCGCCGTGCGCGGAGACGGCGATCTGGGCGCCGTCCTGCCCCTGGCACGACGACGTGATCGCCACGATCGGCGTCCAGAGCTGGCTGAGCAGCGGCTGGTAGGGCGGTGTCGGCGGCGTCACGGCAACGACCGTTCAACTTGCCGGGCCGGTCGCGGACTCGTACTGCGGCCGGCGCTTCTCGTCGAAGGCGATTGTGCCCTCGCGCATGTCCTTCGAGTCGCGCACGGCGCTGTCCCAGTCGCCGGAGGCCTCGCGCATCGCCTGCGCGAAGCCGACGTCCAGCGCCCTGTAGAGCGCACTCTTGATGCTCTTGAGCGAGACCAGCGAGAAGCCGGCGATCTTCTCGGCTAGCTCCAGCGCCCGCGGCAGCAGATCGTCGTGCGGCAGCACTTCGTGGCAGATGCCGAGGCGCAGCGCCGTCGGCGCGTCGATGCGTCCGGCGGTGAGCGCGGCGTAGAGGGCGGCATTGATGCTGGTCTTGCGCGCCAGGTCGAGCGCCACCGGCGCGCCGCCGCGGCCTCGGGCGGCGAAGGGCAGCACGAACTGCGCCGACTCGCTCGCCAGCACAAGGTCGCAGCTCAGCGCGAAGGAGACGCCGCCGCCCGCGGCCGCGCCGTTCACGGCGGCGATCGTGGGCTTCAGGATCGTGCGCGGGTTTGGCATGCGCATCGAGGCGCCGGGCGGTGTGCTGGCCTCGCCGCGACGCAGGCGTTCTGCCGCCTCCTTCATGTCCAGCCCGGCGCAGAAGGCGCGGCCCGCGCCGGTGAGGATGGCGACGTGGGCGTCCTCTTCCTGCTCGAAGCGCTGCCAGGCTTCGCCGAGCTCGCGCGTCAGATCGGGGTTGATCGCGTTGAGGCTGCCAGGCCGGTCCAGGGTGATGAGGGCGATATTCTCCTGTCGCTCATAGAGCACGGCCATGACGGTTACCCCCTCCTGTAACTCAGCGGTGGGCGCCGCTCTCAGGCCGCCGCGCTGACCGCGGGCGGAAAGACGATGGCTGTGTGGTAGTCGGCGATCGCCGCGCGAATGCCGTCCAGCGTGACCGTCTCCATCTGCATGAAGGTTGGCCGGCGCCCGACCTCCTCGGGCGCGTGGGCATCCGAGCTCTGGATGCAGGCGCGCGGCAGCGTATAGCGCAGGTCTTTGCCGTTAGTCCAACGCTCCTTGCGCGTGGGGTCCGTGATCTCCAGCGCGGCGAGGCCGGGATGGTTGTAGATGCGCAGCTTGTCCGAGGGCAGCTCGTCGGAGGCAAGGAAGCCGCGCGGCTCGCGATCGACGTGCGCGGGAATGGCGAGGCCGCCGCGCACGACCACCTCTTCGATCGCCTTGTCCATCCAGACATCCGAGCGTGTGAAGCCGTCGCCCCAGATCTCAGGCGGGAAGTTGACCGCCAGCAGCAGCTCGCGGATGCGGTCGAGGTTGCAGTCCTCCTCGAAAATCGCGAGCAGGTGGCCGCCGCGGGTGGAGAGCTCTGTCCCGGGCAGGACCGTCAGCGCGCTGCCGCACGCGGCCTCGCGGATCGCCTGCACCATCTCCACGCCGTTGTGATCGACGACGGCGATGCCGTCGAGGCCGGCAGCGATCGCGGCCTGCACGATCTCCTCGGGCCGCGTGCTCCGCTGCGCTTCCGGCTTCATGTGGTCGATGTAGCAGGCGGAGAAGGGGGTGTGGATATGCAGATCGAGCTTCATGAAACCGGGGGGCGCCGGCATGGGATTCGCAGCCACAACTCCGCTCTCTGGCCGCATTCCGATCGCGGACGCGGATGCGGCGCGCAATCGTCGCCTTAGCCGGGTTCAGCATACGGAAGCCGCAAGCGGAGGGTCAAACGACCGAAGGGTTTACGGCTCGTCGTGCCGCGGTGCTGTTTGACCTGTTTTCCGCCCTGCACCTATGCTCGTCTCGCGTCCCGGCCGAGGCGATTTGGAGGCGGCGGGCGCACGGAGCGCCGCGGGTGATTGCGGTACTGGCAGGCGGTGTTGGGGCCGCGCGGTTCTTGCAGGGCGTGCTCTGCCACGTGCCGCAGCGCGAGATCACCGTGATCTCGAACACCGGCGACGACCTGGAGTTCTTCGGCCTGCACGTCTCGCCGGATGTGGACATCGTGATCTATACGCTCGCCGGCGAGATCGATCCGGCGCGCGGCTTCGGTTTGCTCCACGACAGCGCCAACGTCGTCGCCGGCCTCGCGCGCTTCGGCCACGAGCCATGGTTCAATCTCGGCGACCGCGACCTGGCCACGGCGCTGCACCGCAGCACGCGGCTGGCGCAGGGCGCCACACTCAGCGAGGTCACTGCCGAGATTGCCGCAGCTTACGGCCTTGAACTGCGCCTGCTGCCGATGTCGGACCAGCGCGTGCGCACGGAGGTGCTGACGCCGGCGGGCCGGTTGGCCTTCCAGGACTACTTCGTGCGCCGGCGCACCGAAGACGAGGTATTGAAGATCGAGTTCGCCGGCATCGAGGTGGCGCAGCCCGCGCCCGGTGTGCTGGAGGCGCTGCGCACGGCAGCCGTGATCCTGCTGGCGCCAAGCAATCCCTTCGTCAGCATCGGCCCAATCCTGGCCCTGCCGGGCGTGCGCGATGCATTGCGGGCACGGCGTGAGCAGTGCGTGGCCGTCAGCCCGATCGTGGCGGGCGAGACGATCAAAGGTCCGGCGGCGAAGATGCTGCAATCGCTCGGCTACGAGAACAGTGCCGCGCAGGTGGCGGAGATCTATCGAGACGTTGCCGGCGCATTCGTGCTGGACAACGCCGATGCGGCGCTCACACCTCGGGTAGCGGCCCTGGGCCTGCGGCCGATCGTGACGGATACGATCATGCGCGGCAGCTACGAGAAGGCCGCCCTGGCGCTAACAGCGCTGGACGCCGTGACGCGCTAATGGACGGCTCGCCGGTAATCGACGCGTTGCTGCCGTTTAAGCGCTTCGACCAGGCCAAGGGCCGGCTCTCGGAGCTGCTCACGCCGCCGGAGCGCGAGGCGTTGGCCCGCCTGCTGCTGACCGATGCGCTGAAGGCACTGACCACGGCGACCGCGGTGCGCTATGTCTATCTGATCAGCTCGGACGCGGACGCAGCCGGCCTCGCAGGCTCTCTGGGCGCCCGCAGCCTCGCGGAGCCATCCGGCACGCGCGGGCTCAACGATGCCCTGGAAGCGGCGCGGCGTGAGCTGCTGGCGCGACCCGAGCCGCCGGCCGGACTGCTGGTGCTGCACGCGGACATCGCCGGCATCGACGCGCGCGCGATCGACGCCTTCAGCGCGGGCGCGGGCGACGGGCCACTCGTGCGGCTCTGTCCCGCGCGCGACGACGGCACCAATGCGCTCCTGTTATTGCCGCCGGCTGCCATCCCGTTTCATTACGGGCGAAACAGCGCCACCGCGCACGAAGCCGCGGCCCGCGAGGCCGGAGTTCCCGGTGAGCGGCGTGTGGTGTCCTTTTTGCAGGACGACCTGGACACGCCGGCGGACATCGAGCGGCTGCTGGCATCGGGTCGCGGCGGCGCAGTACGCGAGTTGTTGCTTTCGTTTGGCCATGGCGAGCGCTTGTCCCGCGGAGGTAGATCCGGCGGCGGTTGACGGCGCTCAGCCGCGCGGCAGCCAGTTGAAACGCCGCAGCGCGACGGCAAGGCCGACGGCGCCCCAGAGGGCCACAACGCCGAGGTCTCGCCAGGCGAAGCCCGCCCCGCCGGTGTGCGGGTTGTAGGCCGTGAGCAGCGCCCGGGCAAGGTGCCGGACCGGGAACACGGCGGCAACGTTTCGCAACCAGGCGGGGATTTGCGACAGCGGCACGAACACGCCGGAGATGAAGTAGAGCGGCAGCACGATCGCCTGTGTCAGCGGCTGAGCCGCGTCCGCATTCTCGATCAGGCTCGCCAGAGCGTAGCCGAGACAGCAGAACGCCAACGCCCCGACGATGATGGCGAGGATGAACGCCGGCGCGGTCCGGCCGGGAAGGCTGGCGCCGTAGGCGGGCCAGCCGATCGCCAGCAACACGGCCGCTATCGCCAGCGCCGCGAGCACGGCAATCAGGGCACGCCCCGTGATGATCACGCTTGCCGGGACGGGCGTGGCTCGACGCCGCTTGTAGATGCCGCTCTCGCGCGCGGCGGTCACCGAGATCACCAGGTTGATGAACGAGGCGGCGATGATGCCGAGCGTCATGATGCCGGGCACGTAGTAGACCGAGGTCTTGAGCCGTGCTCCGCCAACGTCAACGCTGCCGCCGCTGAACACCGAGCCGAGGATGACGAGAAAGAGCACGGGCAGCGCCAGCGTGAAGAACTGGCTCTGGCGGTTGCGCAGGAAGACCAGCCCGTCGTAGCGCGTCTCGTGCGCGATCAGCCCGGCGAACGACCGCTTCACGCTGCACCTCCTGCGGTGAGCTGCAGATAGATGTCCTCCAGGGTGGGGCGGCTGACGGTGAGGTCGGGAAGATCAAGCCGGCGCTCGGCAGCCCAGGCCGCGAGCAGGCCGAGCTGTGGCAAGGGACGGGGCGTGCACAGCTCCACCCGCTCCGCGGAGATCGCCTTGGCCCCGGAGGTGAGCGCCGCGGGCAGATCGCTTACGGCCACACCCGCGGGTAGGGTGAAGGCGATGATCGAGGCGGCGGCATCGCGCCCGCCCAGGGTCTCGGGCGTGCCTTCGGCTACCACGCGGCCGGCGGCGATCACGGTGATGCGGTCGGCGAGCGCCTGCGCCTCGTCCATGTAGTGCGTGGTGAGGATGATCGTCTTGCCGAGTTGACGCAGCCCATCGATCACCTCCCAGGCGGCGCGGCGGGCGGCCGGGTCGAAGCCGGTGGTGGGCTCGTCCAGGAAGATCAGCTCGGGATCGCCGATCAGCGCGAGCGCCACATCCAGCCGCCGGCGCTGGCCGCCGGAGAGGCGGCCGCACAAGGCGCCGCGCTTCTCCGCCAGCCCGACCAGCTCGAGCGTCTCGTCGATCGGGCGCGGCCGGGGATAGTAGCCGGCGTAGAGTGCCAGACATTCGCGCACGCTGAGCTCGGGTTCGGGCTGCGATTCCTGGAGGACGACGCCGATGCGCGCCCGCCATGCCCCGTCCGCCGTGGCCGGATCTGCCCCGAGGACCGACACCGTGCCGCCGGTGCGCTGGCGGAAGCCTTCCAGAATCTCGATCGTGGTGGTCTTGCCGGCGCCGTTCGGCCCCAGCGCCGCGAACACCTCGCCGCGGCAAACGTCCAGGTCGATTCCCCTCACCGCCTCAAAGTCCCCGTACGTCATGCGCAGCCCGCGCACACTGATCACCACGTCGGAAGCCGTCTGGCACATCGCCGTCTCTCCGCTCAGGGAGCACGCCGACGGACGGGATTCCCCCACCCGTTAGGCGCGTCCGACCGTCTCTCCGCAGACGGGACAGGTGAAGGGGCGCCGGCTCGCCCACAGGCGCAGGGCGCCGTACACAATGAAGGGGAAGCGGATTTTTGGCACCTGCTTCGTGGCCTGCACCACGCCGTGCGCGCGGCAATGTCCGGGTTGGGCCAACGTTTGGTGGTTGGCGTCGGCTCGAGCGGTCATGCTTTTCCCTCCCTTCTGGCGGAGTCGGCGGGCAGCGTGCCGGCGCTCCTCGCCTCTGCTCGCCTTCACACCTCGCGGCGCTTACCTTGCATACGGCATACCGTAATGATTACGCTAAACCTGGGATCGAGGTTCGTCAAGGGGGTTTGCGGAGAATGTCGAAAAATTCCACGTCCGGCCTGAAGTTCGCTCGGCAGGCGCGGGTTCGGCGGCCGCGCGGCTCGCTCACGCGCGAGGCGGTCGTCGAGGCGGCGCTTGCCGTGGTCGATGCCGAAGGCGTGGCGGCGCTTTCGATGCCGCGGCTGGCGCGCCAGCTCGATGCCGGCGTGATGACGCTCTACCGCTACGTGCAGAGCAAGCAGGAGCTGCTGGACGCCGTGGCGATGCGCGCCATCGCCGACGTACGGATCGAAGCAGCGGAATCGCGCGACGCGCTCGGCACGCTGGCGGGCTGGGGACGCGGCATGCGCCGCGTCTTACTTGCGCATCCCGGCGTCGCGGAGGTCATGGCACGCCGCGCCGTGGTGGGTCCGGGCATCTTCCGCGGCGTCGAGGCGCTGCTCGCTCGGCTGCAGCCGGATGGTTTTGAGGGTGAGCCGGCGCTGCGAGCCGTATATACGGTGCTGATTTACACATTGGGCTTCACGATCTGGGAAGTGGCGCGTGTTCACGCCCAGCCTGCGGTCGTCTACGCGGCGCAGTGGCGCGAGGGCTTCGCCCGGCTGGAGCCCGGGCAGTTCCCGCACGTCGAGGCCGTGCTCAGCGAACTCGGTACGCTCGCATCCGAGACACAGTTCGAGTTCGGCCTGCGGGCCCTGGTTCGGGGCCTTCGCGAGTCCGTGGGTCCGGCCGGTGAGCCGCCGTCGTAGGCGAAAACCAGGCCCGCCCACCACTGAGCACGCCTGCAAGAGCTGGGCGGCTCAGCCCCGCGGCAGGCCGAGCCCCCGCGTGGCGATCACGTTGCGCTGGATCTCGCTGGTGCCGCCGGCGATCTTGTAGGAGAGGGCGGCTTCGTAGGCGCGCTCGATGCGCCCCTGCAGCGGCGCCCACTTCGAGGCCGGCTCGAGCTGGCCGCCGGGGCCGAGCAGGTTGATCGCCGCCTCACAGAAGCGCTGGTTCAGCTCCGAGCTGAACAGCTTCGCCATCGACGACTCGTAGTTCGGGATGATTCCTTTCGACTGCTGCCAGGCCACGCGGCGCGCCAGCATGCGGGCGATCTCAAACGCAACGCGCAGGTCGGCGAGCCGGTGCTTCACGCCTGGCGCCTGCGCCCATGCCTCGCCGCGGCTCGCCGCCTCGCGCACGAAGGCCACCACGTCCTCGAAGATGCGCAGCGAGAGCATCACGCGCGTGATGCCGGAGCGCTCGAAGTCGAGCGTCGTGGTGGCGACGTACCAGCCGCGGTTCTCCTCGCCCACCAGGTTCTGGCGCGGCACCCGCACGTTGTCGAAGAACACCTCGTTGAAGGCGTGGCTGTTCATCAGGTTGACCAGCGGCCGCACCTGGATGCCCGGCGTCTTCATGTCCACCAGGAAATAGGAGATCCCCTTGTGCTTCGGCGCCTCGACATCGGTGCGGGCGAGCAAGATCATCCAGTCGGCCTGGTGGCCTTCGCTGGTCCAGATCTTCTGGCCGTTGACCACGTACTCGTCGCCGTCGCGCACGGCGCGCGTCTGCAGGCCGGCCAGGTCGGAGCCGGCGCCCGGCTCGGAGAAGCCCTGGCACCAGAAGACCTCGGCGCGGGCGATCGGCGGCAGGTGGGCGCGCCGCTGCTCCTCCGTGCCGTGCACCATCAGCGTGGGGCCGACGAGGTTGGTGCCGAAGCCGAACCCCAGCGGTGCGCCGGAGTAGCCCATCTCCTCGTTGTAGACCAGCTGGTCCATCGGGTCGGCAGCGCGGCCGCCGTAGGCCTGCGGCCAGGACATCGTCAGCCAGCCCTTCGCCGCCAGCTTCTGCGCGAACCGCTGGCTGAAGGCGAACTCCTCGTTCGAGAGCGCCTCGCGGTCGTTGCGCACGTTGAAGCCGGCCGGCAGATGCTCGCGCAGGAAGTCGCGGACCTCCTGCCGGAAGCGGTTCTGCGCGGGCGAGAAGGAGAAATCCATCGCTGAGCGCCTCTTCAGGCGACGGGTAAGAGGTCACAGTGGGGACCGCCGATGAACCCTCCTGTCACCCGTCACCGGTAACCTGTAACCTAGCGTCCCTGGAAGTTCGGCTTGCGTTTCTCCATGAAGGCGCGCGGGCCTTCCTTGGCGTCATCGGTGGACTGCGTGATCACCATCGCGGACTGCGCCAGGTCAAGCGCCTGCTCGAGCGTGGCGTCGGCGCTGCGGTAGGCCAGCCGCTTGGCAAGCTGGATGGCGACGGCCGGGCCCTCGGCGAGCCGCTGCGCAAAGGCGCGTGTCTCCTCCATCAACGACTCGGCGGGGAAGACCTTGCTCACGTAGCCGATGCGCAGCGCCTCCTCGGCGCCGAACAGGTCGCCCGTCCAGATCAGCTCGAGCGCCTTACTCAGTCCGACGATGCGCGGCAGGAAGTAAGCGCCGCCGTCGCCGGGGATAAGGCCCATCTTCACGTAGGCCATGGTGAAGCGCGCCGTGTCGGAGCAGAAGCGCAGATCAGCCATAGAGGCCATATCCATCCCCGCGCCGGCGGCCGGGCCATTCACCGCGGCGATATAGGGCTTGTCGAGGATCTGCAGCGCCCGCGCCACGCGGTGCACGTTGAAGCGCAGGCTGTTGCGCGCGGCGGCCGGGCCGGTCTCCGTGCGCAGCACGCCACGACCGCCGGCTTCGGCCGCCACGTCCATGCCGGAGCAGAAGCCGCGGCCGGCGCCGGTGACGATCACGGCACGCACGCTGTCGTCGAGGCGCGAACGGTCGATCGCGTCCGTCCACTCTTCGATCATCTTCGAGCTGAACGCGTTCATTTTTTCGGGCTTGTTCAGCGTGATCGTCGCCACGCCCTCGGCCGTGTCGTAGAGGATCTCGGTGTAGGCCACTGCTGCTACCGCCCTTCTGCCGTTTGGCAGCATTCTACGCGGGCACAACGCAAGGCGGTAGGGAAGCAGTCGAGTTCGGCGGATCGGCGAATGAGGCAATTCCGGCGAAGCGACGCGGCGCTCAGCGCCTCGTGCGGATCATGCGGAGATTACGAAGCGGCGGCCGCGGCGCGGCTCACCGGGGTCTTCGCGGTAGCCGGCGTCGCGCAGCGCGGCGCAGACGGCCTCGGCGTGGGCAGGGTTGCGCGTTTCCAGCAGGAGCTCGACTTCGACCTGGCCGAAAGTCAGCTCGGAGCCGGTGCGGCGGTGCTGCACATCGAGCACGTTGGCGCCGGCCCCGGCCAGGACCGCCAGAGCATTTGCCAGACGACCGGGCCGGTCGTCCATGGCCACGCGCAGATTGAGGTAGCGGCCCGACTGGCCGAGGCCGTGCTCGATTATCCGTGCCAGCAGGTTGAAGTCGAGGTTACCCCCGCTGAGCACAACCACCGTCGTTTGCCCGGCGCAGCGAATCTTGCCGCGCAGCAGAGCGGCGATGCCCACCGCGCCGGCGCCCTCGACGACGAGCTTGGAGTACTCCATCAGCCCGACAATCGCCTCGGAGATCGCCTCCTCGCCGACCACCACGATCTCATCCAGGTACCGTTGCAGCAGGGGGAAAGTGATCGCACCCGGGCGGGCCACCGCAATGCCGTCGGCGACGGTGAGTGTGGCACTCACCGACTCGACCGCGCCGCGGCGCAGCGAGCGCGCCGCCGCGGGGGCCGCTGCTGCCTGCACGCCGATCACGCGCGCCCGCGGCCGCAGGCTCTTCACGGCGATGGCGACGCCGCTGGCCAGCCCACCCCCGCCCACGGGCACGATCACGAGATCCAGATCGGGGAGCTGCTCGACCACCTCCAGCCCCAGCGTCCCCTGCCCGGCGATGATGCGCTCGTCGTCGAAGGCGGGCACCACCGTCAGGCCGCGCTCCGCGGCGATCAACTCCATCGCCGCCGCGGCTTCCTGATAGCTCGCGCCGGCTTGAACGATCTCGGCGCCGTAGCCGCGGGTCGCCTCGACCTTCGCGAACGGCGCCGTCTCCGGCATCACGACCAGCGCTGGAATGCCCGCCGCCTGCGCCGCGACGGCGACACCCTGGGCATGATTGCCCGCGCTCGCCGCGATCACCCCGCGCGCCCGCTGCTCCGGCGAGAGCTGGCCAATCATGTTGGAGGCGCCGCGGATCTTGAACGAGCCCGTGCGTTGCAGGTTCTCGGCCTTCAGCCAGATCGGCGCCCCCGCCACCGCGCTCCACCAGCGCGACTCCAGCAGCGGCGTGGTGCGCACCACGCCGGTCAGCCGCAGCTGAGCCGCCTGGATCTCGCCGACCGTAAGCGCCATCCGCTCCATCCACTACCCGCGGCTTGAATGATACGCCGCCGATGGTGCCATCCTGAGTCGAATGGCGTACGCTCGGCGTACGGGTGAACGTCGCCGCGGCGCTCACGAACGACAGGGCGGGGTCGAGGATGCCGGGCGAGAAGCCGTCGGTACACGACAACCCGACAGAAAAGCGCTACGAGGTGCAGCGCGACGGCTTGACCGCCTTCGTCGAGTACCGGCGCGAGGGCGAGCGGATCATCTTTACCCACACCGAGGTGCCGCCGCCGCTCGAAGGGCACGGGCTCGCCAGCCTGCTCGCAGCAGCCGCGCTGGAGGATGCCCGCTCGCAAGGCCTCACCGTCATCCCGCTCTGCCCCTTCGTCAGCGCATACATCCGCCGGCACCGCGAGTTTCTGCACATCGTGGAACCCGCGTACCGACGAAGGCTGGAGCGATAGGCCGTGAGCATTGCCCGGGCCGCGATGACGCCCTGCCGACACCGCGATACACTGATGTTCCGGCCGGAGCACGCGCCGGCGCCGGGAGGAGCGTTCGCGTGATCGACCGTCGCACCGTCCACGACCTGCAGAAGATGCTTGGCAAGGCGAACGTGATCACCGAGCCGGACGACCTGATCGCCTTCGAGTACGATGGCACGATCGACCGCGGCTGGCCCTCGGCCGTGGTCTTCCCCACTTCGGCTGAGCAGGTCTCGGAGGTGGTCAAGATCGCGGCGCGCGACGGCCTGCCGATCGTGCCGCGCGGCGCCGGCACCGGCCTCTCCGGCGGCGCCCTGGCGACCGAAGGCGGCATCGTGCTCGTCATGACGCGCATGAAGCGCGTCCTCGAGCTTGACCTGGAAAACCGCATCGCCGTGGTCGAGCCGGGGCTGGTCAACCTCGAGTTGTCCAAAGCGGTCGCCAGGCACGGGCTCTACTACGCGCCCGATCCGTCCAGCCAGAAGGCCTGCACGATCGGCGGCAACGTCGCCGAAAACTCCGGCGGCCCGCACTGCCTGCTCTACGGCGTGACCACGAACCACGTGCTCGGCCTCGAGCTCGTGCTGGCCGACGGCGAGATCGTGCGCGTCGGCGGCTGGGGGCGCGAGCGGCCCGGCTATGACCTCACCGGCATCGTCGTCGGCTCAGAGGGCACGCTGGCGATCGCGACCAAGATCTGCGTACGGCTGCTGCGCGAACAGGAGTCGGTGCGCACGCTGCTGGCGATCTTCGATTCGGTCAATGCGGCGAGCAGCACGGTTTCGGCGGTGATCCGCCGCGGCTACGTGCCCGCGGCGCTGGAGATGATCGACCGCGTCTGCATCAAGGCGGTCGAGCCGGTGCTGCACTGCGGCTTTCCGCTCGACGCGGAGGCGGTGCTCCTGATCGAAGTGGACGGCTTGAACGAGTTCGTCGACACGGCGGCGGCCGAGATCGAGAACCTGTGCGTCGAGTTCGGCGCACGCGAGGTGCGCCAGGCCGCGACGAAAGCCGAGCGTGAGAAGCTCTGGGCGGGGCGCAAGGGCGCCTTCGGCGCCTTCGGTTCGCTCTTCCCCAACTACTACATTCTCGACGGCGTGGTGCCGCGCACGCAGTTGATGCGCGTCGTGGACGAGGTCTATGCGATCGGCGAACGCTACGGCTTCACCGTCGCCAACGTCTTCCATGCGGGCGACGGCAACCTGCACCCCAACATCCTCTTCGACGAGCGCGTGCCCGGCGCCACGGAAAAGGTGCTGGAAGCGGGCGGCGAGATCCTGCGCCTCTGCGCATCCGCCGGCGGCTCGCTTTCCGGCGAGCACGGCATCGGCCTGGAGAAGCGCGAGTACATGCCGCTTACGTTCTCCGCGGCCGACCTGGCGGCGATGAAGACGCTGAAGTCGGCCTTTCGTTCGGAGCCGCTGCTGAACCCCTGTAAGGCGTTTCCAGCACACGCCGGCTGCGGCGAGGTCGGCCTGGGCAGCCACGGGGCGCAGCTGCTGGCCGCCGACTACTATGTGTAGCTGCCGAGCATGACTGCCACGGCGATCGCCGCGACGCTGCGCGAGACGCTTCCCGGAGCGCGGGTGCTGGATGGCGGCGCGCTCGACGGCTACGAACTGGCGGGCGTGCGCCCGACTATCTCCGTACGCCCCACGAGCGCCGCGGAGGTGGCAGACGTACTGCGCCTCGCCGGCGAGCGCGGCTGGGCGCTGGCGGCTCTGGGCGGCGGCACCATGCTCGACCTGGGCAACCCGCCAGTGCGGCTGGACGCGCTCGTCGATCTTTCGGCGCTGAACGCCGTGGTCGACTACCAGCCGGACGACTTGACGCTGACCGTGCAGGCGGGAGTCACCCTGGATACGGTGGCGACGCTGCTGGCCGAGCGCGGGCAGATGCTGCCGTTGGATGTTCCCCTGCCGCGGCGGGCCACGATCGGCGGCGCCCTGGCGTGTGACGCTGCCGGGCCGCGGGCGCTGCGCTACGGCACCGGCCGCGACCTGGTGATCGGCATGCAGACGGCATTGCCGAGGCAGGGGCTGGCGCGCTCCGGCGGCAAAGTCGTGAAGAACGTCGCCGGCTACGATCTTGCCAAGCTGCACATCGGCGGGCTGGGCACGCTGGGGATCATCACCGAGGTGACGTTCAAGCTCTGGCCCAGTCTTGCCGGCCAGGGGTCGCTGGTGGCAACGTTCGATTCACTGGCGGCGGCGCACACGGCGGCGCAGCAGCTACTGGCGAGCCAGCTCTTTCCCGCGGCGCTGGAGCTGCTGGGGCCGCGGGCGGGCGCCGCCCTGGCCACGGGGTCGCGCGCCGAGCCGGAGCACGGACAGTGGCTCCTGGCGGCCCTCTTTCTCGGGGCCTTTGACGCGGTGCAGCGGCAGACGCGCGACACGATGACGCTCTGCACGCAGGCCGGCGCTCCCGTGGTCACAGCGCTGGAGCCGGAGCAACGTGCCCGGCTGTTCGACGGCATCCGCGACTACGGGCGCAGCGCTGATCAGGCAGCGGCGGTGATCCTGCGCGCTTCGGTTCTACCGGCGCAAACCGCACACGCCGTAGCCGTCCTCGAAGCGTTGACACTTCCCGAGGCGGACATGCCGGCGATCCTGGCGAGGCCGGGGCGCGGCACGGCGCGGGGATTCTGGCGCGAGGCGCCCGCGGCCGGGGCGCACGCTGCGATCGCCGCTGCCCGGGCGGAGTTGGCGGCGATCGGCGGGCACCTGGTCGTCGAGCGCGCCCCGGCGGCGCTGGCGCGGACGATCGACGCCTGGGGCTTCGCTGCGCCGGACCTTGCGTTGATGCGCCGGCTGAAGCAGGCATATGACCCGGACGCGGTGCTCAGTCCAGGGCGCTTCGTCGGCGGGCTGTAGGCCTCTGCCGCGCCAGGAGATCGCCACGATAGAGGCGCGATGACGGCACGGCTGCTGCGCAATGCCGAGGTGCTGACGCCCGAGCGCCGGCTGACGCGCGCGGCGGTACTGATCGACGGCGGCCGCATCGTCGCCGTTGGAGCAGACGTGGAGGCGCCGGCCGCCGAACCGGTCGATTTGCACGGTCTGACGCTCGTCCCCGGCTTTGTTGACGTGCACGTGCACGGCGGCGGCGGCCATTCCCTTATTGGCTCGCATCCGGAGCGGGTTCTGGGCTACGCACGCTGGGCGCCGCGGCATGGAGTAACCGCCTTTCTCGCCGGCACGATCGGCGCAACGGCCGAGGCGATCGAGGGGTCACTGCGGCGGGGCGCCGACCTGGCCGGCCAGATCGGCGCCGGCGCCCAACTGCTGGGCTTTCACCTCGAAGGGCCGTATCTCAGCCCGCGCAGGCGCGGCGCCTTCGCTTCTTCCTGGCTGCTGCCGCCGGACGTGCGCCAGATTTCGCGCTTTGCTCAGGCCGCGGATGGACACCTGAGCTTGCTGACGATCGCGCCGGAGCTGCCGGGGGCGAGGGAGGTGATCGAGGAGGCTGTCCGCAGCGACGTGCGGCCAAGCCTCGGCCACACGGACGCCTCCTACGAGGAGATGCTGCGCGGCTTCGAGTTAGGCGCCCGCCATGTCACGCACTGCTTCAACGCCATGCGGCCCTTCATGCATCGTAATCCGGGGCCGGTAGCGGCTGCACTTACCGCACCGGGCGTGCGCTGCGAGCTGATCGCCGACGGCGTGCACGTCGCGGCCGGCGCCATGCGCCTGCTGCTCGCCGCGCGTGGCGCAGCCAATATCGTGCTCGTGACCGACGGGATCGAGGCGGCCGGTGCGGCTTCGGGGCAGTTCGAGCTGGCCGGGCAGCCTCTGGCCGTGCGTGACGGGCGAGCGCTGGCAGCGGACGGCACGCTGGCGGGCAGTATCGCCACCATGGACGTCTGTCTGCGCAACGCGGTGCGGCTGGGCGGCGCCGATCTGCGCGAAGCAGCGGCGATGGCCTCGCTCAACCCCGCGCAGGCGATCGGCGTTGCCGACGACCGCGGACGGGTGGCGCCCGGGTACCGCGCGGACCTGGTGGCGCTGACGCCGGAGCTGCGCGTCGCACGGACATGGATCGGCGGGACGTTGGTCTACGACGGTCACTGATTGGGGTGCTACGTATCGTTTTTGGATGCGGAACCGTCCTCCTCGACGACGATCTCTTCTTCCGCGAGGAAGCGATCGATGACCGCGGCGAAGACGAGCAAGACGCCGCCTCCCGCCGAGATCACGATGCCGGGCGAGATGCGGGTGCGCAGCCGCGGCGCGCGGTTGAGCCGGCGCTCCTCCTGCAAACGGCGGCCGACGTAGCTGAAGCGGTCGGCCACGTGGGTCGTGTCCCAGAAGGTGATGGCGACGATGGCCAGGCCGCCGAGCAGGAGGGCCGTGCGCAGGATCGTGCCGGTTCGCCCGCGGTCGCGCCAGAGCAGCAGGCCGCCGACGATGACGGCGAGGATGCCCAGAATGAAGACGGCGTTGCCGTCGCCCTTCCAGCCGGTCGGATCGAGCGTGAACGAGCTGCCGACGAGGGCGTTGCGCAGCACGGTGATGTGTGCCCAAGGCAGGAAGGTGCCGGCCATCGCCGCCGCCGCGCCGACGAGGGCGAGCACGGCACCAAGCGGCACGCGGAGCGGCACTGACATGCGCATCCTTGACCCGCGGCCCGGCGGGGCATAGCGTTGCCCACGATCATGGGCCAGTGCACGCCCCCCGGCAAGCGCGCGGCCCCGATGTCGAGGTTCGGCCGGCGATGCGCCTCGGGAAGTTGCCTCCGGACGTGCTCGAACGGCTGCTCGCGCAGCTGCCGCACGTCGATGCGCGCGTGGCCGTGGGGCCGCGACCGGGCGAAGATGCAGCGGTGATCGCGATCGGCGATGCGCGGCTGGTGGTGACCACCGATCCGATCACCTTCGTTTCCGCGCGCTCCGCCTGGTACGCGCTGCAGGTGAACGCCAACGACATCGCGGCGATGGGCACGGAGCCCTCCTGGCTGGCGCTGACGGCGCTGTTCCCACCCGAAACCAACGAGCGGCAGCTCGATGCGCTCTTTTCGCAGCTTCGCACGGCTTGCCTCGAGCTGGGCATAGAGATTGTCACCGGTCACACCGAGGTTACCGATGCGGTGGTGCGGCCGGTGCTGGTCGGTACGATGCTCGGCCTGGCGCCGCCGGAGGGAGCGATCGGCAGCGGCGGGGCGAAGGTGGGCGACGTGCTGATCGTCGCCGGTGCGGCCGCGGTCGAGGGCACCGCGGCGCTCGCGGCTGAGGCTGGGGCGGCGCTCTCTGCAGCGGGACTGACAGCGGAGCAGATCGCCGAAGCGGCTGCGCTGATCGATGATCCGGGCATCAGCGTCCTCGCCGCTTCGCGCAGCCTGCGCAGCGCTTGCCGGCCGCACGCGCTGCACGACGCGACCGAAGGCGGCATCGCCACGGCGATCCGCGAGCTGGCCGAAGCCTCGCATCTGGGCGTACGCGTGTGGCTGGGTGAGGTTCCGCTCTTGCCGATCACGCGGACCCTGTGCGCGGCGCTCGGCCTCGATCCGTTCGGCCTGCTGTCGTCCGGCTGCCTGCTGGCCGCGGTGGCGGCGGAAGACGTGGGGGACGCGCTGCGGCAGTTGCGGCACGATGGGATCAGCGCCGCGAAAGCCGGCGGGTTCACGCCGCCGGGTCCGCTGCTTGCGCTGACAGAGCGCGACGCACAATCGCTGCCGGCCTTCGATCGCGACGAAATCGCGCGCTGGTTCGAGGCGCAGCCGCGCTGAGCCCCGCGGACCCGGCTACGCCGTCGGGCCGGGGCTGAGCACGGACCAGTCGAAGTTGCGTTTCCAAACCTTGAGCACGTGCGAGGTCTGTGTGCGCCAGATGCCGGGCGTCTTGTTCAGCTTCTCGGAGATGAAGGCGAACAGCTCGTCGGTGTTGTGGAACGAGGCGCCGATCATCATGTCGAAGGTGCCGGTGGTGAGGCCCACGTAGCGCACTTCCTCCATCTGCGCCAGCGCCTCGGCGACCTGCGTCAAGGCGCCGGCCTGCACTTCGACGTTGATCAGCACCTCGACGTTGTAGCCGAGGCTGCCGAGGTTGGTGAGCGCCACGACCTGCATGTAGCCGTCGCTGAGCAGGCGGGAGACGCGGTTGCGCACGGTGCTCTCGGCGACGCCGAGACGGCGCGCGAGCTCGGCGTGGCTGCGCCGTCCGTCATGGCGGAGCTCCTCGATGATGCGCTCGTCCAGCTCGTCGATCGTTCGTTCCATGCCGCTTTGCCACCCCACCGCCGATGTGTGCGCCCGAATCCGCATCGGACAGTATGGCATAACGCGGAATCATGATCAGGTAGCTGCGCTACAGCCACGCTCAAAGGCGAGCAGGGACTCGCGCTTTTGCCAGGATTCGCGGTTGCCGCACGGCTTGCCGCCCGCGCCGACCACGCGGTGGCAGGGTACAAACAGCGGCAGCGGACAGAGCGACATTGAGCGGCCCATCGCCCGCGCGGCGCCCGGCGCGCCGGCATCAAGCGCCAGCTCGCCGTAGGTGAGCGTGCAGGCGAAGGGAATCTCCAGCGCGGCGCGCCAGCCGCGGGCGACCAGCGTGTCGCCGTCGAGCGCCAGCTCGAGCTCGAAGCGGCGCAGCCTGCCGAGGAAGTAGGCCGCGACCTGCCTGTGGAAGGGTCGATGCAGCGCGCCGGCCGGCTCAAGCGCCTGGGCGGGCCAGTGCAGCGCGCCCCAGGCAAGCGCCGAGGTGCGGGCCCAGTCGGGGCCGGCGCTGGCGATCAGGCGACGGTCCGTGGAGGCGAGGTAGAGGAGGCCGAACGGCGTCTCGGTGCGCGAGACGTAGATCACGCTGCCCGGCGCGCACAGAGGCTCGACGTATGCGGCGCCAGGCCCGCGCCGGCTCATCCCAGGCCGGTGACCGGGCGCGACTGCAGCAAGAACAGCTGCTGGTCGTCAAAGGCCCATTCCACGTCCTGAGGGCCTCCATAGTGCTGCTCGACACGCAGGCAGAGACGTGCGAGCCGTTCGAGTTCGGCATCGCTGAGGGCGCTGGACAGGCGTTTCGCCGCCGGAGGCGCTACGCTGACGGTGCCAGACTGCCCGGCTGGGTCTGCGAGCACCATGATCTCCTTATCGAAGATCTCACGGCCCGTGATCGCCAGGTCGTGCTTGCGCACGATGTACGCATCCGGCGTGACTCTGCCGGAGACGATCGCTTCGCCCAGCCCCCAACTGGCGTTGATCATGATTTCGCCGGCATCGCGGGTCACCGGGTTGACGGTAAAGGCCACGCCGGATACGCGCGCCGGTACCATCTCCATGACGACCACACCCATCGCCTCGTGCGCCGAGTCGATCTGCTTGAAGGCGCGATACTGCACGGCCCGTTGCGCCCAGAGCGAGCGGTAGCAGTTCGCTACGCCCTCGAGCATGCTTTGCTCATCGCGCAGGTTCAGAAATGTCTCATACAAGCCCGCGGAGGACGAGGCGGCGCCGTCTTCGGAGAGGGCCGATGAGCGGACGGCGACGACCAGCGCAGCACCGCGTTGCTCGCGCAGACGGGCGTAGGCGGCACCGGCGGCCTCGACCAGCTCCGGGGGCAGGGTCGCGTCCGCGACCGCTTCGAGCAGCGGCACGCAGGCCGCGCGCGCGACCCTGGGCAGGCGCAGGTCGGGGGTGGCCACCAGCGTTTCGATCCGCGGCTGCAGGGCGTTGTGCTCGATCCAGGCGCGGTAGGCGGCGGCGCCGATCACGAAGCCGGGAGGCACGGGAAAGCCGGCGGCGCTGAGCCGCGCCAGGCTCGCGCCCTTACCGCCTACGCCGGCGCCCGACGGATCGGGACAGTCGTGCAGCCAGTGGATGACCGACTCCAACGAATCCCCTCCCGGCGCGATTCGCCCTGGTGCCTGGACGGTTGGCAGTGTAGCCGACCGCCGGGGACGGGGCAAACGGCGGACACGATGCGGCGCGTGCCGGCGCCGGCCTGCGTTCGGCCCTGTTCGCGGTTCCCGCGGCCCGGTAAGTCGCCTATACTGACGCCAACGTGGCCCTGCCCGGGCACGCCTGCGGGGACGAGCCGCGCCAGGAGGGTACACGGTGACCGAGAGCGTACAGACGGTCGATCTCGCGCAGTTTAAGCGCGCCCTCGGGCTGTGGGCCTCCGGCGTCACCGTCGTCACCACGCGCACCGAAGGCCTGGTCTACTGCATGACCGCGAGTTCGTTCTCGTCGCTTTCGGTCGATCCACTGCTGATCATCGTCTGCATCGCGCGTAACGCCCGGCTGCACGAGCTGCTGGACGAGGGGGGTGCCTTCGCCGTGAACGTCCTACGCGACGATCAGCGGGCGCTGGGTGAGGCGTTCTCGCGCTCTGGCCGGGAGCCGGCGGAACGGATCGACGGCGTGGCTACGTTCGACGGTCCGACCGGCAGTCCGATCTTCTCGCCCTGCCTTGCGTACCTGGACTGCACGGTGCACAAGATCTACGACGGCGGTGACCACAGCATCGTCGTCGGCGAAGTGCGGGCAGCGGGCTCGGACGAAAGCGCTATGCCGCTGGTCTACTTCAACCGCGGCTACCGCGCCGTGCGGGACCTGGAGTATTGATGCGGCGGTCTGGCCCCGTGGCGAGCGCCTGCCAGTTCGTGGCCCCTGAGCTGTGACCGGGAAGATGAACGATTACGTGTTCGACGGCGACGTCGTCGAGCGGCAGAGCTTCCTCAACGGCACGCGAGCCTACACGATTGCAGGTGCGGACGAGGCGGGCGCCGGCGCCTGGTCCTTTTCGTTGACTCTGACCCTGCCGCGCGAGCAGGGCGAAGCGTTGCGCGAGGGCGACCTCTCGCTCGAGCTGGCGGGAGCGACGTGGGACGCGGACATCGCCGGCGGCGACTTCCACGAGGTAGTTGACGAGACGACGGGCGCCGCGATCACGACGGCGCATTGCCGTTTTGTGCGCAATCCAGAGGTGGAGAACGGGCTACCCTGGGAGACGGCCGAGGCAGAGTTGAGCATCGGCGTCGAAACGGCCGAACTGAAACTGACGCCGCGCTGAATCTGCCCGGCCGGATTGCGGGCGCCTCGGCGACAGTTCAAGCGTTTTCGGCGGCGTGTTCGGCGGCCGCGGTGGGGCGGCCGTTGCGCCCGTGCGCGGCCGGTGCGGGCGCATCGGCCGCCGGCGCTGCCTCGGCGGCGCTGGCGGCGTCCTGCATGCGCATCTCGCCTTCGTAGAAGGCGCCCTCGCGCACGATGATTGCGCCGGAAACCACGCGGGCGCTCACTCGGCCGCTGGCAAGGATCTCGAACCGCCCGTGACAGCGAACCTCGCCTGAGAGCCGTCCGGCCACTGAAATGGTGGCGGCGGTGAGCGTGCCGTTCACCAGGGAGCCATCAGCGATCGTGATCGTGCCGTCGCAGTGCATCTCGCCTTCGAACTCGCCCACGACCGTGACGTTGCCCGAGCTGCGAAAGACGCCGTTAAACTGCGAATCGCGGTCGATCAAGCTGCCGGTGGTGCGTGTCTGCCGCGACGCGGCGCCCCGGTCAGAGGCCATGATTCAGCTCCTTCCGCTCCGGCCGGCGAGGAAGCCGCAACGGTACGCTCGGACGGCGCCCGCCGACCGCGCCGCCGCCGACCAGAAGCGAATCCGGCTCACGCCCCCGCACCCCATCAGCGTACCTCTGCCTCGCGTCGCATCTGGAAGCGGCTGTCGATGTAGGCGCCTTCGTCCACGACCAGCGTGCCGCTGTTGATCTCGCCGCGCGCACTGCCGCCGGGCAGCACCTCCAGGCGCTGCTCGCACATCACATCGCCCTCGACCTCGCCGGCGATCATTACATCTCGCGCGTGAATGGTGCCCTGCACCCGCGCCCCAGGCGCGACGACGAGCGTCGCGGCGGTGTCGATCTCGCCTTCGACGATGCCTTCCACCCGCACATCTCCGGCGGAGCGCAGCTTGCCCTCCCAGACCGCGTTCGCGGCCACGAGCGTACCCTCTCCGCCGGACGGCCGCACATCGGGCACGGCCATCGGCGACAGCTCGGCGCCGGCGCGTTCGTGCTGCCAGCCGGCAGCAGAGAGCGGAAAGGTCGCGTCCTCGTCCGGCGCCGGCTCGCGCTCCGAGGTCGGCGGTTCGGGTTCGCGATCGCGTTCCGCGGATTCGACGATCAGCGGCGCGGAGCTGGCAGGCTCGGCGTGCTGCGCCGCCGAGGCGGCGGGCGCCGAGTCAGCCGTGCCAGGCTCCGGCCGCGTACCACCGCGAACGTTGAAAAGACTGACCGGCCGCTCTTCCTCGGCGGGCGCCGCCGAAGGCTGTGTGCCGGAGCCGTGCAGGATGATCGTGTCCTCTTCGAGATCTTCGCCCTCGCTGGAGCCTTCAGCGAGTTCGCGTTGGCGCTCTTCGACAAGCCTCGAGATGCGGTCGTAGCCCTGGTCGCCGCCGTCCTTACGTTTTCTGAACACCACATCCCTCCGGGGCCGCCCGCACCGCTCAATTCTTTGGATCGTAGCGCGAGCGGCGGTAAAGTCAACCGAGCCACGTACAGCGCGCGTCATAAGATCGGTGCAAGATACCCTGAGCAAAGCACAAACCGTCCGGTGTTAGCCGGCTTCAGGCGGGGCAGATGGGGCAGGTGGATTGCCGCCGGGCGTCAGGAAGGTCGCGCGTGCCTCGGCGATGTACTCGCCGGCAGCCTGGTCCGCCCGCCTGGGTGTCCACTTCAACTCCGCCGCGAGAAGCGCCGCGACGGGCGCCACACCATCGCGGCCCAGGCAGGCGTTCCAGCCGGCGCCCACGCGGCGCAACAGCACATCGGCGACACTTTGAGCTCCTTCCTCCCTCGCGGCGAGCAAGGCCTGGCCGAGGATGTCCGGGCCGTGCGGGCAGAGCGGCTTCAGCATACGCGGCTCGGCCGAGACCAGCCGCGCCAGTCGCGGCAGCCGCGGACCGTACAGCGAGCGCAGGTGATCGCCGGTCGCCGGTCCGACCAGGTCGAGCAGCCAACGCGTCGCTTCCCACGCTGCTGCGTCGCCGCCGGCACGGTAATTCGCACCGTGCGTCGGAGCCGGCGGCGCGGGCGGCTGCGCGCAACGCGCGATGCGTCGCAAGACATCGTCCGCGAGGCTGCGGTAGGTGCTGAGCTTGCCGCCGATGACCGAGAAGAGGCCGCGATAGCCGGCTTCGCCGTGCTCGCGGATCAAATGGCGGCGGGTAATCGCTCCTTCGGCGACGCCGTCGCTTGCCGGCAGCGGACGTACGCCGGCGTAGGCGTACTGCACGGCGTCGATGCCGATGGGCGTGCGCGGCAGCAGCGCGTTGGCCTCGCTCAGGAGATACTCGACATCGGCGCGCGTGGCGCGGGCCGTCTCGGGCGCGCCGTCGAAGCGCGTGTCCGTAGTACCGATCAGGTGCCGACCGCGCCACGGGATGATGAAGAAGGGGCGGCGATCGGAGCGCGCCTCGGCGTAGAGGGCGTGCGTCGGTCCCTGGCCGTCGTAGTCCACAACCAGGTGCGCTCCGCGCGTGCCGCCGAGCTGGCGCCGCGGCGGGCGGTCGAGCGTACCGAGCAGGTGGTCAATCCAGGGTCCCGCGGCGTTGACGACGACGCGGCTCTGGATCTCGAAGTCGCGGTGAAGCAGCGCGTCGTGGACGCGCACGCCGGCGGCACGATCGCCGACACGCAGCACCGCGCGCACCTCCGCGCGGTTGAGGCAGATCGCCCCGGCAGACGCGGCTTCGATCAGGGTCTGGATGCACAGCCGCTCCGGGTAGGCGACCTGCGAGTCTGAGTACTGGAAAACGGCGCGCAGCCCTTCGGCACGGAGGCCCGGTTCCAGGCTGACGGCAGTACGCGCGTTGAAGCGGTGGTGACCAGGGAGCTGCCGCCCGCGCGCCAGCAGGTCGTAGAGCACGAGGCCGAGGCCGATCGCGGCCGCGCCGTGCCTGGCGCCGCGGTAGACCGGCAACAGCAGCGACAGCGGCCGCACCATCTCCGGATAGTCGCGCAGCAATAACGCCTGATCGCGCAGCGATTCGAAGACGAGACCGAACTCGGCGTGTTCGAGGTAGCGCAGGCCGCCGTGGATCAGCTTGGTCGAGCGCCAGGTTGTGCCCCAACCAAAGTCGTACTTCTCCAGCAGGCACACGCTGAGGCCGGCGAGCGCCGCCGCGCGGGCGATGCCCGCCCCGTTGATGCCGCCGCCGATCACCGCCAGATCGAAGCGGCGGGCGCCGCCGGTCAGGCCGGCGCGGGAGCCGAGCGGATACACCGGCTGTCCAGCGGCGGCAGTCGATAGCATCAAGCGGATTCCGCGGCGCGGGTGCGGGCGACCGCGCCCTGCCATTCGGCGTAGCGGCGCTCGCGCTCTGGCTCGGAAATTCGCGGCTCGAAGCGCCGGTCGACGCGCCAGAGCGCGGCGGTGGCGCTGGCGTCGCGCCAGATGCCGGCGCTGATGCCGGCGAGGTACGCCGCGCCGAGCGCCGTCGTCTCGCGCACCACGGGGCGCACCACCGGTCGGCCGAGCAGATCCGCCTGAATCTGCAGCAGGAGGTCGTTCTCCGCGGCGCCGCCGTCGACGCGCAGCTCGGGAATCCGCCTCTGTTGACCCTGCTCGAACAACTCGAGCACGTCGCGGGTTTGGAAGGCGATCGCCTCCAGCGTGGCGCGGGCGAGGTGGGCCGCCGTGGTGCCGCGCGTGATGCCGGAAATCAGACCGCGGGCCTTTGAGTCCCAATACGGGGCGCCGAGCCCCACGAAGGCCGGCACAAAGTGCACGCCCCCCGTGTCAGCAACGCTGGCCGCCAGTGCTTCGATCTCCGCGGCCGATTTGATCAGGGCCAGGCCGTCGCGCAGCCACTGCACGGCCGCGCCGGCGATGAAGATACTGCCCTCCAGCGCGAACGCGGGCGCCGTCGTCGCGCCCGCGGCGGCGGTAGCGATCAGTCCGGGCGAGAGGGCGGGCACGGCGCCGCCGGTGTACTGCAAGACGAAGCAGCCCGTGCCGTAGGTGTTCTTAGTGGCGCCGGCGGCATTGCACGCCTGCCCAAAGAGGGCGGCCTGCTGATCGCCGGCCATGCCGCCGATGGGCAGGGCGCGGCCGAAGAGCGAGGGCTCGGATTCGCCAAACCATGCCGCCGATGGCCGCACCTCCGGCAACATCGCTTCGGGCACGCGCAGCAGCCGGCAAAGCTCCGAGTCCCAGCGGTCGGCGGCCAGGTTGTAGAGCAGCGTGCGCGAGGCGTTGGTGCGATCGGTTGCGTGCACACGCCCACCCGTTAACCGGTGCAGGAGCCAGGAGTCGACCGTGCCGAAGGCCAACTCGCCCGCCTCGGCGCGGCGCCGGGCGCCGGGAACGTTGTCAAGAATCCAGGCGATCTTCGTGCCGGAAAAGTAAGCGTCAAGCAGCAGGCCGGTGCGCTCGCGCAGCAACGGCTCGACGCCGGCGGCGCGCAGCTCGGCACAGGCATCGGCGGTGCGGCGGCACTGCCAGACGATCGCGTTCATCAGTGGACGGCCGCTGGTTCGCTCCCAGACGATCGTCGTCTCGCGCTGGTTGGCGATGCCAATCGCCCCAATCTGGGCGACGCTGATCCCGGCGCTGGCGATGGCGACGTGGGCGGCTTCGATCTGCGAGGTCCAGATCGCCTCCGGATCGTGCTCAACCCAGCCGGGCCGCGGGTAGATCTGCGGAAACTCGCGCGCGACGGCCGCGACAACCGACCCCAGCGAATCGACAACCAGGGCGCGCGAGGAGGATGTGCCCTGGTCGAGCGAAAGCACGTAGCTGCCCGGCACCGCTCCTCCAGCCGCACGCGCATTTCCACGAGGCGCCATGTCGCGATCATACACGCCGCACGGCAGCCGCTGAACGCTGCCCGTACGATGGGTGGCACTCGGACGCCTGAGCCGAGAGCATGCAGCGCCACCGATCTGGCCGTCGCCGCTCGGTGCATGTGTGGTTCGACCACCAGACCGGCACCGCGTTGACCGCGCGTGCGGCCGTTTCTACAATCTGGCGGGGCGGCTGCGGCCGCCCGCCGTGCATCCCCAGGGCTGCCGGCAGCAGGAGCCGTGCGTGGCCCGCTGGTGCATCTTCTGCCGCATCATCCAACGGCAGGAGCCGGCCGACATCCTCTACGAAGACGACGACGTGCTGGTCTTCCGCAACGTGTTGCGCTGGGTGCCGGTGATGTTGCTCGCCGTGCCGAAGCAGCATCTCAGCCAGTCGGAGCTGTGGTCGTCGATGATCGGCAAGGTGGGACCGATCGCGGCGAAGATGGGGGAGCAGCACTGTCCCAGCGGCTTTCGCCTGCTCTCGAACTTCGGCTTCGACGCCATGCAGAGCCAGGAGCACGGCCACATTCATGTGATCGGCGGCACCTACCTCGGTCATTACGCCTGAGGCGGGCGGGCGCCGCGCAGCGCCGCCTGTTGCAGCTCAAAGAGGCGGCGGATGCCCGCCTCGGCCAGGTCCAGCAGCTCGTCAAGGGCGCCGCGGCCGAAGGTGGCGCCCTCGGCCGTGCCCTGCACCTCGACAAAGTGGCCATCGCCGGTCATGACGACGTTGCAATCGACATCCGCGCGCGAGTCTTCCTCGTAGCACAGATCCAGCAAGGGCAGGCCGCCGACGATGCCGACGCTGGTGGCCGCCACCTTGCCGGTTACGGGATTGCCGGCCAGCCGGTACTGCTCGCGCGCCCGGCTGCCGGCCAGCCAGAGCGCGACCCAGGCGCCGGTGATCGCCGCGGTGCGTGTGCCGCCGTCGGCCTGCAACACGTCGCAATCGACCGTCAGGGTGCGCTCGCCCAGCAGCTTCATGTCGGTGACGGCGCGCAGCGACCGGCCAATCAGCCGCTGGATCTCGTGCGTGCGGCCGCCGATCTTGCCCGCCACGGACTCGCGGTTCGAGCGGGTCTGCGTGGAGCGGGGCAGCATCGCGTACTCAGCCGTAACCCAGCCACGGCCGCTGCCACGCAGGAACGGCGGCACACGGTCTTCGATCGAAACCGCGACGAGCACACGCGTCTGCCCGGTTTCGACCAGAACCGAGCCTTCAGCAAACTTCAGATATCCGGGGACGATCGAGACCGGCCGCAGGTCGTTCGGCTGCCGGCCATCAACGCGAGCCATGCACGATGCTCCTCGTTCGGGGCGCTGGTTCGCCGCGAAGCATCGTATCACCCGCTGCGGGCACGGACTCAGCGGCTCGAGCTCGCCGGGTGGGTCCGCGACGAAGCCGGGGCGAAGCGCAACAGCGAACCGCCCACGCCGGCCCGGCGTACCATCGCCGATGGGAGCAACGCCTGCAGCGAGCGCACGGCTTCGGCGGGCCAGTTTCCCAGCAGCACCACCGCACCCGGCGAGAGTGATGCAAGCCACCGATGCGACGTGCCGCGGCTCCAGCCCGGCAAAAGCGCGACGTCGACATGAGTGCGCTCGCTGCCGGTCGCGGCTGCTGGCTCGCCCGCCAGCAGGATCGTCTGCCCGGCGACCCGCAGCAGCACGATCGGTTCAAATGCAGAATCCGCCGCGACACTCAGCGTGGCGTCTGGCCCAAGCGCGATCTCGAACGGGCCGTCACCGGCCGCAGGCGGTCGCCCCGCGCAGACGGCGCTCTCGGACGCGGTCGGGCAGAGCATACGGTCTCCGGCAACCGCATGCAGCGCCTGGGCCGTTTGCGGCCTCCGATCGAGCGGAATGGCGGCCGTGATCGTGACGCCGGCCGGCAGCGCATCCTCGAGCGCGTAGGCGAGCGCATCCGGGGCATCGCTGTCGCTCAGCAGCAGTCGCATGCGGTTTTCCCCGGTTACCAGCAGAACCGTCGCGCCGCCGACCGGAAGCACGGCCACGCTTGCGCCGGACGCGGGGGCCGCGCCGGCGGATGGCAAGGTCAGACCGGGCAGCACCAGCGCTGCCGCTACCGCGGCGCCGCCCGCGTACGCCCACGAGGCGCGTACGAAGTTGCGCACGGGCGTCCGCCCGGTTCCTCGGACCCCGCCCCGTCCGGCGCCAGCGGCGCGGCGCAGCCAGGCCGAAAGGGCAAGGACGGCAAGCACACAGCCGGCCGAGAACAGCGCGCTTGAGAATGCCGCGTGCGAGCCAGACAGCGGGAGCGACGCAAAGAGGTGCGCGATCCGCTCGGTGAACAGCAGCAGCAGCCAGAGCGGCGCAGCCAGCGGCGCCAGCCACCCGGCGAGCGAGACGGCAAGGCCCGCGATCAGCGCCAGCAGCGTCATCGCGGGCAGCAGCGGGTTGATCAGGGCGTTGGCCAGCGCCGCATAAGGCGACACGGTGCCGAAGCGGACGGCGACCAACGGCAGCGTGGCGAGCGCAATGGCGGAGCCGCTCGCCAGAGCCGCCGCGGCGGCGCGGCGCGCACTCCGCGCTTCGTACTCCGGCAGGGCAGGCTGCAGGCCGAGGACCAGCGCGGGCGCCAGCACGGTGAGCGCGGCGGCCGCGGCGAACGTGAGTTGGTAGGCGGCGTCGCGCAGCAGGTCGGGCCGCGGGATGAGCAGCAACACGGCCGCGTCCACCAGCGCGATCAGGCTGCTGCGCGGCCGCCCGGAGAGCCCGGCGAGCGCCAGGCCGAGCAGCAGGATCTCGCCGCGCAGCACCGGCGGACGCATGCCGACGGAGAGTGCGTACCAGCTCGCCACGGCAAGGGCCAGAAGCAGCGCCGGCCGGCGACCCAGCACGGGCGCGAGCGACGCGAGCACGAGCCCGTAGAGGAGCACCAAATTAAAGGCCGACACCGTTGCCAGATGGGTCGTGCCCGTGGCGGCAAGGTCGGCCTGAAGCGCAGCGGGCAGCACGTGGCGCCCGCCGAACACGAGCGTCTCCGCCAGCGCGGCCTCTCGCGGCGGCAACGACGCCCGCAAGCCCCGCAGCGATTGCAGCCGCAGCCGGCGCCAGAAACGGATCCAGGGGGGTGTAGCTGCTCGCCGCTGCAACTGCGCCAGCCGCGGCGCCAGGGAGCCGTCGAAGCCGTTGTCGCGCAGCCAGGCGCCGTAGCCGCCGTCTGCTGGGACGGCTTCGATCACACCGGCGACGAGCCACTCGTCGTCGTCGCGCACGTCCGACTGCGGGGGCAGCAACAGCCGCAGCCGCCCGTCGAGCGAGCCGCCGCCATCAGCTCGTGCGAGCACCTGGGCGGTGACGGCGTCGTACGCGGGGTGGGGATCACCGTCGCCCTCGGCGCGCACCAGCAGCCGCACCTGCCGGCCGGCGAGGCTCGCCACGGCGCCGACCCTGGCCGGCGCGACCCGGGGAGGCAGATACCAAATGGCGAAGGCGACGACCCCAAGGGCCAGCGCCAGATGGCCAAGCCGCCCGCGCCGCTGTCGTGCCGGCAGCAGCCAGGCGGCAGGCGCTGCAATCAGCACGGCGAGCCACGGCGGCCCTCCGGCCACCGCCAGCAGGTCAACGGCCAGAAAGGCGAGCGCAGCGCTCAGCAGGGTCACGGCCGGGCATCCGCGGCGACGGCCGGGCCGACAGCGGAACGAATTCGCCACGCATCCTTCATGCGATTGTCATAGGACGAAGGCGAACAATCGTCAAGCGCCGGCACGACTGAATGACGCCGGCCGACGAGGTACACTGGGTAGGCGTTCAGGGCGGCCGGACGGCCGCTCCGTGCAAACGGGGAGGAAAGTCCGGGCTCCTCCGGGCGAGGATGCCGGGTAACACCCGGGCGGGGCAACCCGACGGACAGCGCAACAGAAACATACCGCCGGCCACGGCCGGTAAGGGTGAAATGGCGGGGTAAGAGCCCACCGGCGGCGCGGTAACGCGCCGGCCGTGCAAACCCCATCCGGAGCAAGACGAACAGGGGACGCAACCCCGGTCCGCGGACCGGGAGCAGGGCGCCCGGCCAGTCCCCGGGTACGTTGCTGCAGCCGGCTGGCATCTACGGATGTTCGCCGGCGACGAGCCGCACGGCGACGCGCGGCCTAGAGAGATGGCCGTCTCCTCGGCGCTGCCGAGCAGACAGAACCCGGCTTACAGGCCGCCCTGAACGCCGCGTCCGCCGCCGCTGCACTGCCGGCCATCACACCGCCTCGTCGGCAGCGGGAACGCTGCTACTGGCCCGCGGCGAGATATTGGCCGGCCGCCCAGCCGAGCGCGCCAAGCTTCCACCAGGTGTAACCGTCGGCCGAGATTGGCCCGGCGGAGACGATCATCGCGGTGCCGTCGGGCAGGCAGCCAACGACGTTCGCGCCGATCGTGGGCGCGTCGTGCACGCGCAGGCAGTCGCCCGTCCCGCTCACGACGACGGTTGCGTTGAGAGCAGGCGCGGCGCCGGAGCTGCTCGTCGTCGCGGCGCCGTCCGCGGTCACGGCGCCGTGGCCGCCGGCAGGCGCCGCCGGCGGAGGCGATGCGGCCGCAACGTCACCGTCGGCGACGGCGGCGAAGTCCGCGGTCCAGTACCAGCCGTAGGGCGAGCTGGCTGAGAAGGCGCGGGCGATGCCGACAACGCGCATGGACGGATTGAGCATGTTGACGTTGTGACCGCTCGAACTCTGCCACTGCGCGAAGGTCGAGGCCGCGTCCGCGTTGCCGGCGGCGAGGTTTTCGGCGACGTTGACGCTGGCCGTGTAGCCGCAGTCGCGCAGCCGTTGCAGCCAGGAGCGGAACAGATCGTCGTGGGAGAAGTAGGCGTTCGCGCCAAGATCCGTGCTTTTCCAGGCGGCCGCGGCCATCAATGCGGGGGAGAGCGCCAGCGCGCCGAGGCCGTTGCGCGTTCGGTACTCGTTCAGGCGCCGCAGCAGATCGGCCTCTTCGAAGTCCTGCGCCAGCGATGGCCGCGAGAGTGCGCAGCCGCCCGCGGCCATCGCGTGGGGCGCTCGCACGGCGGTAAAGCCGGCGCCCACCAGCAGCGCCAGCGCCAGCGTGAGAGCCGCGGCGAACGTCCCCGCGAACCGAGTAGCGTGGCCTGTCGGAGAATATCGCGCTTCGGTCCGGCTGCGCGGTCGCTCCGCGGGCGCGATACGTCGCTCGAACATAACGCCTCGCCGGGGATACTATCACATGAAGCTTGCGCGAGAACGCGCAGATGTGGCGATTTGGCGACATAAGCGCCCGGTAGCAGCGCCGCCGGCGCCGTGCGCGGGGAGCGCGCCAGGTTTGTCGTCCGGAAGCGGACGCATGCACAATGCAGGGGACGGACGCGGCGCGCCGTCGCAGAGTCCACGGGATCGGGGCCGGACGTGCTGCTTTCCGCGCTGATCCATGCGCTCGGGTTGCCGCCGCTCGCCGGGGCGGACGCGGCGATCACGGGCCTCTGCTACGACTCGCGCCGCGTCACCAGCGGCGCTCTGTTCGTGGCGATAGCCGGGTATCACGTCGATGGGGCCGCGTACCTCGGGGACGCGTTCCGCCGTGGCGCCGCGGCCGCGGTGGCGGAAACAGAGAAACGGGAACAGCTTGAACCGGTCGCCGCCGCGTATGGCCGGCGGCTGATCGGAGTGGACGATCCGCGGGCCGCATTGGCGACGCTCGCCGCGACCTGGTTCGGCTACCCGGCGCGCGAGTTGGTCACGATCGGCGTCACCGGCACAGACGGCAAGACCACAACCAGCTATCTCATAAGCACGGTTCTGGAGGCCGCGGGCCACCGCAGCGGCCTCTTTTCGACGGCGGCCTTCAAGATCGGCGCGGCCTGGGAGGAGAACGATTCACGCCAGACCACACCGGAGGCGCTGGAAGTGCAGCAGCTGTTGCGGCGGATGGTGCAGGCCGGGGCGAGCCACGCGGTGCTGGAGTCGACCAGCCACGGCCTGGAGCTGCACAAGCTCGACCACTGCGAGTACGACGTCGCGGTCTTCACCAACCTCAGCCCGGATCACCTCGATTTCCACGGCACCGTCGACGCGTACGCCGCGGCCAAGGCGCGGCTCTTCGCTATGCTGGATCTTTCGATCGACAAGGGCGTGCCCAAGCTCGCCGTGCTGAACGCCGACGACCCGGCCTCAGCGCGCATGGCCGCCGCCACCCGCGCCAGCCGCCTGACATACGGCATCGACGCCGCGGCGGACGTACGTGCCCGCGAGATTGACCTGCAACCCGACGGCAGCGCGCTGCTGCTTCAGACCCCCGCGGGGACCGTACGCACGCGGCTGGGGTTGCCCGGACGCTTCAACGTTGCAAACGCGCTGGCGGCCGCGGCGGTGGCGATCGGGCTGGGAATCGCTCCCGCGGTCATCGCCGGTGGGCTGGAGAGCTTCGCCGGCGTCCCCGGCCGCATGCAGCGCCTCGACGCCGGCCAGCCGTTCACCGTGATCATTGACTACGCGCACACGGCCGCCTCGTTTCAGAAGGTGCTGGAGACCTTGCGGCCGCTCACCCATGGCCGGCTGATCGCCGTTTTCGGCTGCGCGGGCGAGCGCGGCGGCGAACGGCGGACGGGCATGGGCGCCGTGGCCGCGCGGTCCGCCGATTACGCGGTGCTGACCTCCGAGGACCCGCGTGGCGAAGATCCGGCAGCGATTGTCGGTGAGATCGCCGAGGCGATGATCGCCGCGGGCGCATGTGAAGGGCGTCAGTTTGAGCGGCAGATCGACCGCCGGGCCGCCATCGCGCGGGCCTTCTCGCTGGCCCGCTCCGGCGACCTCGTGCTGCTTACGGGCAAAGGCCACGAACACTCGATCCAGACACCGCAGGGCTCGTTACCCTGGGACGAGGCGTCCGTCGCCCGCAGCCTGCTGACCGGCTCAGGAGGCGCCTGAGCACGGCGAGGGGCAAAGGCGCCGATCGGTTGGCGGCGGCCACGGACACACGGTTCGTCGAGCCAACGGTTTCTTGCGGTGCTGAGCGCCGGCGTTGCCGCCGCTGATCACAGGTGCGGTCGGTGCGACACCTGGCGTAGTACCCTGAATGGCGCAAGGCGACGGCGATGGCACGACGCGACGCGACAGCGCTTGGGATCGACGAGCCACGACAGGCGTCGCATTACGGCGCGCCGCGCCGGGCCGCGCTGTCCGTGCTGATCCTGCTGCACATCGCCGCGGTGCTGGTGTGGCTGCTGCCGGCGTCACAGGCGCGCAGTGCCGTGCAGGGAGTCAGCGATCGCTACATCAACTTCGCCGGCATCTGGCAGAGCTGGGGCATGTTCGCGCCGGAGCCGGCGAATCTCAACCTCTACATCCACGCGCAAATTCGCTACAGCGACGGCTCGAAGCGCGACTGGTCGTTCCCCCGCATGGATCAGCTAGACTTCGTGACGCGCTACCGCCTGGAGCGTTTCCGCAAGTACGAAGAGTACGCGCACCTCGACGCCTACGCCGCGATTTGGCCGGATCTGGCGCGCTGGGTGGCGCGGCAGAATGTCGGGAATCCGGCGAATCCGCCGGTGCTGGTGACGCTGATCCGCAGTTGGTGGGAGGTGCCGCCGCCCCCCGCGAACGGCGACATCAGTCACGACCCGCCACACGCCTGGAGCAGCTACCAGTTCTTCCAGCAGCCGATCAGCAGAAGCGACCTGCAATGAGCCGCTGGCCCGTCGACGTCCGCCGGTTCATTGCGCCGTTACTGGCGCCCTGGCGCGCCTGGTGCTGCTTCTGGTTCGAGCCGATCTCGACCGTGACCATTGGTCTCTACCGGGCGCTCTACGGCCTCTGCGTACTGATCTTCGTGCTGCTCTTCCTCCCTAGCGTGGACGACTTCTTTGGCAGCAAGGCGATGCTCGCGCCGGCAGTGGCCCACCACCAGTTGTGGCTCGGGGACCTGTGGTGGGGCCGCGAGCCGCATCCGAGCGTGCTGTTCTGGCTGACCGATCCGCTGGCGGTGCGCCTGTTCTTCGTCGCGCTCGGATTCGCGGCCGTCTGCCTGGCGATCGGCCTCTACTCACGTTGGAGCGCGGCGGCCGTGTTCATCGGCCTGATCTCGATCGGGCGGGCCAATCCCCTGGCGCTCAATGGGGCGGATGTGGTGCTGCGGGTCAGCGGCTTCTATTTGATCCTGGCGCCGTGCGGCGCCGCGTTCTCCGTTGATCGCCTGCGCGCCCTGGCGCGCGGCCGTGCCCCGGAGCGGCCGCCGCTGACGCCGCCCTGGGCACAGCGCATCTTACAGCTTCAGATAGCCCTGGTCTACGCCTCGACGGTGTTGCTGAAGCTGAAGGGGCAGGCATGGGTCAACGGCACGGCGCTGTACTACACCACGCGCCTTGAGGAGTTCCACCACTTTCCTGTGCCGTTCCTCGCGCACTCGCTGCTGCTGGTGAATCTGGCGACCTACTGGACGCTGGCCGTGGAAACGGCAATGGCGTTTCTCGTCTGGATCCCGCCGTTGCGGCCGTTCGTGCTGCTGAACGGTCTGCTTTTGCACCTGGGCATCGAGTACAGCATGAACATTCCGCAGTTCAGCGCGGCGATGCTGATCGGCTATGTGCTGTTCACCGACGTGGAAGGCTGGTGGCAGCGTATGTGTAGCCGCTGGCCGATCCGACTGATGCCGCGCGCCCGGCTGGCGATCGATGCGGGCGATCCCCGCGTCCGGCGCGGCGCACGCGTGCTGCGGTCCTTCGATCTGTTTGGCCAGCTTACGTTCGAGCCCGAGAGACCGAGCGAGGCGCCGGCCGCGGTGCTCAGACCCGGCGAGACTCGGCTGAGCGGCGATGAGGCGGGGCGCTGGCTGCGGAGGCGGTTGCCGGCGTTGCGCCTGCTCGCGCCGTTTGCCCCACTCGCGCCCCAGCTGCTGGGCGTCGGATGGCTGGGCTGCCGGGAGGGGCGCAGCACTGATGAGGGGCAGCCGGCGATCGACGCCGAGATGCAGCGGGCCGCGGTCTCGCCGGTGGCGGGTGATGAAACCGTGGCGGGCTCGCCATAATTGGCGCCGTTGGCGCGTTGACGCGCCGATCGGGCGCGTGCTACGCTGGCGGCGCAGAAAGGAGGTGATGCGGATGGATAGTCACAGTTGTAGGGGCTTCGGACCCGTTCG
>DATGEL010000077.1 GCA_035310145.1 Dehalococcoidia bacterium | reverse complement strand
CGGACCTCGATCTCCTCGCGCTTGCGTGCGTCCTCGGCCGCGTGCTGCTCGGCCTCGCGCTGCAGCCGCTCGACCTCGTCCTTGGAAAGGCCCGAAGACGCGGTGATGGTGATCTTCTGCTGCTTGCCTGTGCCCTTGTCGTGGGCCGAGACGTTGACGATGCCGTTGGCGTCGAGGTCGAAGCTGACCTCGATCTGGGGCACGCCGCGCGGCGCCGGCAGGATGCCGTCAAGGATGAAGCGGCCCAGCGACTTGTTGTCCGCCGCCATCGGCCGCTCGCCCTGCAGCACGTGGATCTCCACGCTGTTCTGGCCGTCCGAAGCGGTCGAGAAGACCTGGCTCTTGCTGGTCGGGATCGTGGTGTTGCGCGGAATCAGCGGCGTGGAGACGCCGCCCAGCGTCTCGATGCCCAGCGTCAGCGGCGTCACATCGAGCAGCAGCACGTCCTTGACTTCGCCGCGCAGCACGCCCGCCTGGATCGCCGCGCCCACCGCCACGACCTCGTCCGGATTGACGCCCTTGTGCGGTTCCTTGCCGAAGAAGTTCTTGACCGTCTCCTGCACTTTGGGCATGCGGGTTTGGCCACCGACCAGCACGATCTCGTCGATCTTGCTCGCCTGCACGCTCGCGTCATCGAGCGCCTTGCGGCAAGGGCCGAGCGTCTTCTCGATCAGGTCGCCGGTGAGCTGTTCCAGCCTGGCGCGGGTGATGTTGATCACCAGGTGCTTCGGCCCGTTCTGGTCGGCGGTGATGAAGGGCAGGTTGACCTCCGTCGACTGCGTGGTCGAAAGCTCGATCTTCGCCTTCTCCGCCGCCTCGCGCAGCCGCTGCAGCGCCGGGCGGTCGTTGCGCAGGTCGATGCCCTGATCCTTCTTGAACTCGTCGATCAGGAAGTTGATCACCGCCTGGTCGAAGTCGTCGCCGCCCAGGTGTGTGTCGCCGTTCGTCGACTTCACCTGGAAGGTGCCGTCGCCGATCTCGAGGATCGAGATGTCGAAGGTGCCGCCGCCGAGGTCGTAGACGCCGATCGTCTCGTCGCTCTTCTTGTCGAGGCCGTAGGCGAGCGAGGCCGCCGTCGGCTCGTTGACGATGCGCAGCACCTCGAGGCCGGCGATCTTGCCCGCGTCCTTGGTCGCGTTGCGCTGGCTGTCGTTGAAGTAGGCCGGCACGGTGATGACGGCTTCCGTCACCTTCTCGCCCAGGTACGCCTCGGCGTCGGCCTTCAGCTTCTGCAGGATCATCGCCGAGATCTCGGGCGGCGAGTAGGCGCGGCCACCCATCTCGACGTGCGCATCGCCGTTATTCGCGCGCACGATCTTGTACGGCACCATCTTGATGCTGCGCTGCACCTCGGCGTCGTCGTACTTGCGGCCCATCAGGCGCTTGACGGAGAAGATCGTGTTCTCCGGATTGGTCACGGCCTGGCGCTTGGCCACCTGGCCGACCAGCCGCTCGCCGCTCTTATTGATCGCCACCATCGACGGCGTAATCCGGCCGCCCTCGGCGTTCGGAATGATCGTCGGCTCACCGCCTTCCATTACGGCGACGGCGCTGTTGGTGGTGCCCAGGTCGATACCGATCACTCTGCTCATGGGTTACTTCCCCTCCGGATCCGCCGGACTGCCGCCGCCGGTCCCTGTCTCTTGGATTGCTTAGTTGTTGCCGTGTTGCGGCCCGTCCGTACCGTCTGCGCCGGTTTGCTCCGCCGGCTGCCCGTTGCCGACCACGACCATCGCCGGCCGCAGCACGCGGCTGCCGAGCCGATAGCCGCGCCGGACTTCGGCGATGACTTTGTCGTGCTCGCCGGGACCCTGGCTGACGGCCTCGTGCACGTTCGGGTCGAACGGCTCGCCGTCGGCGGGAATCTCACTCACGCCGGAAGCTTCCAGAGCGCCGTGCAGCTTGCGCTGAATCGCCTCGAAGCCTTCGAGCCAGCCGGCGCCGGCGTTCTGCTGCTCGGCCTGCTCGATCGCGCGGTCGAGGTCATCGATCGCGGGCAACAGGTTGATGAGCAGGGCGCGGTTGGCGAGCAGGGCGTACTCTTCGCGCTCCTGCTCCGTGCGGCGCTTGTAGTTCTGGAAGTCGGCGGCGGTACGCTGCCAGCTTGCCAGGTACGTGTTTGATTTTTCGAGCGCGTCGTCGAGCTGTTGCTGCAGGTTCGCTGCGTTCTCTCCCGCGCCGTTGGCGTTTGGCGTTGTACCCTCTGCGGACTCGCCAGCCCCCGGCTGCCGCGGGCCGCGATGATGTGATGACTGTGGCATTGCTGCTCCTGACCGCCGGGGTTCCGGACGGCGCGTGAATTATTCGTAGGCCTGAGAGAGCAGCCCGCTCATCAGCGAGCCGACGTAGCGGACGGTGGCGATCGCGCGGGAGTAGGGCAGCCGCGTGGGGCCGACCACCGCGATCGTGCCGCCGGGGCCGTCGGCCTCGCCGTAGCGGCCGATCACCAGGCTGCAGCCGCGCATGATGTTCTCGCGGTTCTCGGCGCCGATAATCACGACCACGTCGTTGCTCTTCACGTCTGTCTGCGGGATCGTGCGCGAGATGTTGCGCCCGTCCAGCGCTTCGAGGATGTCCAGCATGCGCTCGCTGTGCGAGAACTCGGGCTGCGAGAGCACGTTGCGGATACCATCAAGATGCGGGTCGGGGAACTCGTCCACATCCTCTGCCTGGACGATCTCGGCCGTGGCGAGCGCGATCTGCTGCTCAAGTCCCCCCAGATCGCCGGCGGCGGCGCGAATCGCTGCAGCGCCCAGGCCGGTGAACTGCTGGCTGAGCTGCCGCGCCAGCCGGTTGAGGTCGTCCTGCGTCGCGGCTTCGCCGAAAGCGAGCTGCTGCTGGCGCACCTTCACGTCCTGCAAGACCACGACCAGCAGCGCCGAGTGATCGTGCAGGCTGACGAGTTGCAGTTGCTTCAGCCGCGCCAGGCTGGCGCGCGGACCGGAAACCACCGCCATGTTGTTGAGGGTCTGCGCCAGCACGGAGGCGGCAAGCTGCAGCCACTCGCCGAGCTGGGCCGTGGACTGATGAAACTGGTGCAGAATGCGCCGCTGCTCGTCTGTGCTGACGTTGGGCTCGCCCATCAGCATCTCGACGAAGTAGCGGTAGCCCAGGTCGGAGGGCACGCGGCCGGCGGAGGTGTGCGGGTGCGAGATGTACCCATCCTCTTCCAGCCTGGCCATCTCGTTGCGGATCGTGGCGGGCGAGATTTCAAGGGCGTGCCGCTTGACGATCTGCTCGGAGCCGACCGGGGTTGCAGTCTCGATATAGTCCGATACGATAAGGCGCAAAACCTGCGCGCGGCGTTCCGTGAGCATTCGTGTACCTCTGCCGGCCGGCGGCAGATGGACTCGGCGTGTCCTTCCCTGATTAGCACTCTCACATGGAGAGTGCTAACACCGAAAGTGTAGCGGTTGAGTGTGTCATTGTCAAGTATAATGGTGTCAACTAACCCGGCCGGGCGAGGCTGGCCACGGCCCCGCCCGCGGAGCCGCGGATGACGACGGCCTCCCCCTCGGACTCGGATACCGTGCTGGTGGAACGCGCCCGCGACGACCGCGCCGCCTTCGGCGCGCTCTACGAACGCTACGTCGATCGCGTCTACCGCTACCTCTACTACCGCACGGCGTCGGCCGCCGACGCCGAGGACCTTACCGCGCGCGTTTTCTTCCAGGCGATCAGTCATCTCGACGGCTTCGAGGAGCGTGGCCTGCCCTTCGGCGCCTGGCTGATGACGATCGCGCACAATCTGCTCGCCAACTATCACCGCGACCGCTCGCGCCGGCCCACCGCGCCGCTAGAGAGCGCCCCGGAGCCGGAGGGCCCCTCCCCGATCGCCGAGGCCGAGGACGCGCAGGCGATGCGCGAGCTGATCGCCAACCTGCCGCCGGAACGCCAGCACCTGATCCTGCTAAAATACGGTGAGGAGCTGAGCAACGCCGAGATCGCCCGCGCCATGAACCGCAGCGAGGGCGCGATCAAGAGCCTGCTCAGACGCACGCTGGATACGCTGCGCCGCGATCTGGAAGCGCGCGGCGATCTCAACGATTAGCAGAGGGCGGGAGCCCGAGCCGGAGCCGCTGTGATGAAGCCAGAGCCCGACCAACCGATCGCCTGCCAGCTCTGCAACACGGGCCAGCTCGTGCGGCGCGCCCTCCCGCCCGTGCCCTGCCCGCAGCGCTTCCGCGAAGACCTGCGCCAGAAGCTGGTCGGCGCGCCGCCGCCCGGCGCCCGGCCGGAAGCGCAATCGCAGGCCCGCCTCAGCGGTCACGCCTGCTGAGTTTCGATCCGCTCCGTCAGCGGGGACGTGAGGTTGGATGCTTCCGCCGAACCACGCCGCCATCGTGGCGACGCAAACCGCTCCGGCCGGATCAAGGCGCCAACTGCCGGTACACGAGGAGCCGTCTTGGAGATCACCTGGCTTGGCCATGCCTGCTTTCGTCTGAAGAACCGTGAAACCACGATCGTGATCGATCCGTTCGGCGCGGAGACGGGCTACAACCCCCGCGCGATCGGCGAGGCCGACGTCGTGATCGTCAGCCACGATCACCCGGCGCACAACAACGCCGGCGCCGTCACGGGCAAGCCCAGGGTCATTCAAGGCCCCGGCGAGTTTGAGGTCGGCGGCGTGCTGATCACCGGCGTGCGCACCTATCACGACGGCAGCAAGGGTACGAAGCTGGGCCGCAACACGGCCTACGTCGTCGAGATGGATGAGGTGCGCGTCTGTCACCTCGGCGACCTGGGCCACATTCCCACGCCGGACCAGGCGGAGGCGCTGAACGGCGCCGAAGTGCTGCTGGTGCCCGTGGGCGGCGGCACCACACTCGACGCCGAGGCGGCGGCCGAGGTGATCAGTCTGCTGGAGCCGCGCATCGTCGTGCCGATGCACTACCAGACGCCGAACGCCACGGCGAAGCTCGATTCGCTCGACGCCTTCTGCAAGCAGATGGGCCTGGCCGAGCCGCAGCCCACCGCGAGGCTGAACGTCACCAAGACGAGCCTGCCGCTGGAAACGACCGTGACCGTGCTGGAATACAAGCGGTAGCCGTGCGGCGTGACGGCCCGCTCACAGCCCATCCCTTGACGCGGCCGGGTAGCCGCCCCGGCTCCTTCACGTGCGCCTGGGGCAGGGCCACGACGCCTGCCACGCACACGCTGCCGCGCGTATAGTCTGGGCCGGCTGGCGTTGTGACTACGGTAAGAAGTTCAGCGGGTTAAGCACCTGCCCGTTCAGGTGAATCTCGAAGTGCAGGTGCGGGCCGGTGCTGTAGCCGGTGCTGCCCGCGTAGCAGATCGTCTGCCCCTGTGCCACGTGCTGGCCGACGGAGACGACCGGCCAGCTGCGGCAGTGGCCGTAGCGCGAGCTCCAGCCGCCGCCGTGGTCGATGTCCACGTAGTAGCCGTAGCTGCAGCATGGGTCGCCGCCGGCGAAGGTGACGGTGCCGGCCTTGGCGGCGTGGATCGGCTGGCCGCCCGTGCCCTGGCCGATGTCGATGCCCAGCGGATGGCTGGGGCCGAAGTAGCTGGTAATCGGCCCGATCGCCGGCCAGGCCCAGCCGCTGCTCGAGACCTGCGGCGCTGGCGGTGCGGCCGGCGCGGGCGGTGGCGCGGCTGGTGCAGCCGGAGCCGCCGCCGTTGCCGGCGGTTGCGCCGTTGGCTGCGGAGTCGGCGCTGGCGAGGGGGTCGGGGGCGGCGGGGGCGGGGGCGGTGGTGGAGGCGGCTCGCCGCCGACCAGCAGGATCGTCTGCCCCTCGCGGATGGCGCCGCCGCTGGGCACACCGTTCGCCGCCAGCGCGATCACGTCGCTCGGCTTCACCTTGTAGGTGTCTGCAATATCGGAGAGCGTGTCGTCGAGATGCACGTTGTAGAGCACGCCGTCTGTGGTGGGCACCCGGATCGTTTGCCCCACGAACAGCGCGTCGCGGTCGGTGATCAGCGGGTTGTTCCACAGCACCGTGCTGGTGGAGACGCCGTAGCGCGCGGCGATCGTCGAGACGGTGTCACCCGGCTGCACCACGTGGTCGTAGTAGAGCGGCCGGTTGGGATCGTTCGTCGCGTACTGGCGCAGGCTGTTGTCCGGCGTGGGTGTCGGCGCCGGCGGCGTCGCCGCGGCCGGTTGGCCGTTCTGCGGGCCGCCGGCCGCAGGTGTCGGGCTCGCCTCGGCACCGCCGCTGCCGCCGTCGTCAGGCACGTTGGGCCGGTGCGGTGTATCGCCGGCGAAGCCGATCGACGGCGTCGGCGGCGGAGTGGCCGTCGCGGTTGGGCCGGCTTCCGCTGCTGCGGTGGCCGTCGCCATGGCGCTTGCCGGAGCGGCGTTGGCCGCGGGTTGGCCGCCGGCCGGCCGGTTCGCGCTGCCGGCGATGCTGTTCGCCTGCACGGGCAGCCCGGTGGTGTGCGCCTGGTTCACGCCGTCCAGCACCAGCGGCGCCCGCAGATACTGGATCTCGCCGGCAACGCGGACGGCGCCGGCGGCACTGTCCGCGGGGCCGGGCGCGAACAGCGGCGGCCGCGGTGGAATGTAGGCGGCGGCGGCGTGCGGCGAGCCGAGGTGCGCGCGGCCGCGCAGCGGCACCAGGGCGAAGGCCACGGCAGCGAAGAGCAGGATGATGGCCGCGTGGATGCGGAAACGGCGGCGGCGCCGGGCGCGTTCGCGGGCCAGCCGCTCGGGATTGATCAGGTGGTAATCGTACAGCGGGCCGCGCCTGAGCCGTTGCGTGCCGTCGATGCGCGCGCTCTCCCTCTCCGGCCAAAGCGCCGGCGGATTCGCCCCTCAGCATACACAGCTTAGCCGTTATGCGTAACGGCTTTATGGAAAACCCTACCGCCGTGCTCGACTTTACGTAACAGCGGCCACTCTGGCAAGTGCCCGGGTGTCAATACGGTTTCAGCGTCCAGCGCTGCGCCGCGTCGGCGCGCAGGCGAGCGCTAAGCCGCGCGGGATAGGCGACGCAGGCCGGGTCGCCGTCGCTGACGTAGCGGTCGTCGGGGTGCTGATCGAACCAGGTGAGCCAGTAGCTAAGCAACTGTTCGCCCGCCTGCACGCGCGGCAAGATCAGGGGATTGAAGGCAGCGCTGGCGGGCGCCGGCGCGGGCTCGGAGCCAACCTGCAGGATCGCCTGAAAGCGATATGCCGCCGTGCCGTCTGTGCCCGCCTGCGCCAGAGTGCGGTCGCGCGGCCAGTTGCCGTAGGGCAACGCCATGGTTTGCATGTCGTAGCCGCCCAGCGCCTGCCGCACGAAGGCCTGCTCCTGGCCCAGCTCGCGCTGTACGCTGGCCGGAGTGCCGCGGCTGAGATCGGCATGGCTGAGCGTATGGTTCCCCAGCTCGAAGCCATGATCGACAAGAAAGCGCAGCCGGTCCGTGCGCTGCGCTCCGGGGCCGCCGAACAGCGTGTTCCAGGTGACGTAGAAGACGCCGTGCAGGCCGAAGTCGGGGTGATCTGCGGCGAAGCGCTGCATGATGCCCACGGCGCTGTCGGCGGCCGGCGTGCCGTCCGCCGTGAACCAGAGCTGGCTCACGTAACTGTCGTCGAAGGTGAAGACCACGGGCGAGGCGCCCAGCGGCAGATCGATACGGTTGGCGAGGACGTCGTGCAGTGAGACGGAACGGAAGCCCGCCGCGTACAGCCGCTCGAGGTCGCGCCGGAACCCCGCGGTCGAGCGCTGCCAGGGTCCGTCCGGGTTCCAGATGCGGTGGTACTCCAGGATCAGCACGCGCCCCAGTTCGTTCGGCGCGCGGCCGCTGACATCAACGCGTGCCGAGGCCGGGGATGGCGCGCCGCTGCCGCCGTCCGCGACCCACACCCGCGGCACCGTGTGTGGAAACGTGTGTACAGATGAGAACGTGGCGGGCAAGGCGCGGGCGGCGGCCACTGGCGCGGGCGGTCGGGCAAGGCCGACGCCCAGGGCTGCGAGCACAAGGCAAGCGAAACAGGCGAGCCGGGCGGGCGGCATCGCGGCACGCAAACGTGAACCCCCCATCATCTCCCGGCGCTCGACGGGCCGGGGCGTCTCAGCGCGCCAGCCGCAGCAGGCTCTCGTGGTCGCGAAACGGCGGCCGGCCGGCTTGCACCAGGCTGCGCAGCTCCTGCACCGCGTCCTGCGCCCGCTGCACGACATCGGGCGGATAGCTCATGGCGGCGGCGTTGCGGCGGAAGTCGTCTTCGCCTTCAAGGCGAGCGCTGAGGCCATCGGTGACGGCCAGCTCGAGATCCAGGTCGACGTAGCTGACCTCGTTCTCGTTGAAGGCGGCAGGCATCGCCACGTTGCAGGAGTAGAAGTAGGGCGTGCCGTCGCGCAGGGCGGCGCGGATGTTGTACCAGCGGTCGCTCCAATAGAACTGCAGCGTGTCGGCCGGCCAGGGATACTGGCGCTCGCCGGAGACGACCGGATCGCCGGCGGCCGAGTGCACGATCAGCAGACTCGGCGCCCGCCCCACGAACTCGGCGTCCCAGTGCCAGCTGATCTGCCTGTCGAAGCTGCGCGACTCCACCCGGTAGGTTCGCGGAACCGCCATCGATCCTCCCGCCGTGCCGCGTGCCTCGCCGGCCACAGTATAAACGAACTGTTGCGCTGCCGGCGCAGGAGCATGACGTAATCCCGCCGGGCCGGCATGCGGGTATGCGGAAGTACCGTGCCATGCCTTCGTGGCTCCTTCAGTGAAGCGGTATCCAACCACTGGTCGGCCGCCACCGATGCAGCGTATCCACCAGCGCTCCGGCCGGCTGCGCAATCTCGACCAGCCGCCTTGCCGCGTCTTCGGCCGTCATTGGCTGGTGGAGCACCAGTCAGACCGCGTTTGCGCGCAGGCGATTGTCGATCAGGCACTTATGCCGGCGATAGTAGGCCATGGCTGCCTCGACCGCCTCGGACGGGACATCGAAGTCGCGCGCCAGCTGGGCAACGCCGATGTCGGGCTCCTGGAGTTCGCCCGCGATCGCCCAGATCGGGATCGCGTAGCGCTTCAGACGAGCTTCATCCTTGCCGCCTTTATGCGGATTGGGCTCGATCCAGCGCGATCAGTTCGTCGTCGGACATGGTTCGGCTCCTGAGACAAGTATAGCGGTGCATACGCTCAGAGAGTCGTGTGCCGCGCGTCAGAAGCCCCAGTGCGTCCACCGCGCGATCGGCTTGTCCGGGGTGATCACCAGCAGCACGCGCTGCTCGCGCGCCAGGCGTTCAAGGATCGTCTGGTCGTCCGGCGCCGCGCCGCGGTGCTTGAGCGTGATCCGGCGGAAGAAGGGCAGGCCGCGCTGGTGATCCTCCCAGATTTCGACCGTGCCGTCACAGACGATGCACTGAAAGCCCGTGGGATCGTCGAAGGCGAGCTGGACGCGCGGGTCCCTGCGGAAGTTCTTGTATTTGTGGCGCGTCTTCGTGGTCGAGATGTAGAAGCGGCTGCCGTCCCAGAGAAACCAGTTGGGAGTCATCTGAGGCCGGCCGTCGCGCCGGATCGCCGCGACCATCACGTTGCGCGGCTGCGCCAGGAACGCTTCGAGCTGGGCCCGGGTCGAATCGGCGGTCGTCATCGTTCCCTCATTTCGCGCTTCAGTGTGTGCGATCCCGCGGAGACGCACCAGCGCGGGTACGCGAGTCGGTGAAGCGTGCCCGGCAGGGAAGGCGCCCGGAGGATCGGCTACGCTGGCGCTGCGCGCTGGCCACGGCCAGCCGCACAACCAGGCCGTTCGCGACTATACTGCGTCTGATAGTCAATGACTGGCGGCGTCCCGCCGGTCTGCGGGCGGCCCTGCGATGACCTCACCGTCCGTGCCTCGTGTCGGCGGCTTCTTCGGCCGCGAGGTTGAGCTGGCGGCGCTCGATGCCGGGCTGGAAGCGGCCATCGCCGGCGTTGGACACCTGGCGTGGATCGCCGGGGAGCCGGGGATCGGCAAGACGCGCCTGGCCGCCGCGCTGGCCATGCGAGCCGGTCTGCAAGGCGTCCGCGCGCTCTGGGGCCGCTGTTCGGAAGACGCGGGGGCGCCGGCCTTCTGGCCGTGGATCCAGATCATCCGCGGCTACGTTCGCGATCACGAGCCGCATACGGTGCTGGCGCAGATGGGCGCCGGCGCAGCGGATATCGCCCAGGTCGTGCCGCAGGTGCGAGAGTGGCTGCCAGATCTGCCCGCTCCGCCGCCGCTTGAGCCCGAGCAGGCGCGGTTTCGCTTCTTCGACTCCGTGGCGGCCTTTCTCCACAACGCGGCCCGGGTCCAGCCGCTGCTGCTCGTGCTCGACGACCTGCACTGGGCCGATCGGCCGTCCTTGCTCCTGCTGGAGTTTCTCGGCTGGGAGTTGCACCGGAGCCGCCTGCTGGTGGTGGGAACCTATCGCGGCGTCGATGTGGACCGCGAGCAGCCCCTCGCCCGGACGATCGCCGTACTGATGCGGGCGCACCTGCACGAGCGGCACGTGCTTGGCGGGCTGGCCGAGGCCGATGTGGTGCGGTGCCTTGCGGAGATCACCGGCGTCGAGCCGCCGGCGGAGCTGGTCGCGGCGGTGCTGCTTGAAACCGCCGGTAATCCGTTCTTTGTCACCGAGATCGCGCGCCGCCTGGCGGCCGAAGCGCGGAGCGGTGGCGGTGCCCCCACCGCCATGCCCGGCAGCCGGGGCGATGCGCACGGGCCGCTGCAACTGCTCGAGTACCGGCTGAGCCGGCTGCCGCCCGCCTGCCGCCGCGTGCTGACGATCGCGGCCGTAATCGGCCGTGAGTTCGGCGTGCGCGAGCTTGAGCGGGTGACGGAGCTTGCCGGCGACGCGCCGCTGGAGCTGCTGGAACACGCGGAGGTCGCTCGCCTGATCGCCGCCATGCCCGGCGCTGCGGGCCGCTATCGCTTCAGCCACGCGCTGATCCGGGAGGCGCTCTACGAAGAGCTGCCGACCACGCGCCGCATGCGGCTGCACCGTCAGGTCGCGGAGGCGCTGGAGGCGGTGTACGGGGAAGCGGCCCATCCGCACCAGGGGCAGTTGGCGCACCACTTCGTGCAGGCCGCTGCCGGCGGCGACGCCGATAAGGCCGTGGCCTACGCGCGGCTGGCCGGGGAAAGCGCGCTGGCGTCCCTGGCCTACGAGGAAGCCGCGCGCTATTTCATCATGGCGCTGCAGGCGCTCGACCTGCTGCCGCGGCCAGACGAAGCGCGGCGTTGCGCGCTCCTGCTCTCGCTCGGCGTGGCGCAGAACTGGTCCGGCGAGGTGGAGGCGGCGCGGCAGACCTTTCAGAACGCGGCGGCGATCGCCCGGCGGCTCGGCGATGCCGAAGGGATGGCGCGCGCCGCGCTCGGCTACGGTGCCGTGGCCGATGCCGGCCCCGTGGACCATGTCCGGGTGGTGCTGTTGGAGCAGGCGCTGGCAGCGCTGGGCGAGCGCGACGACGCGCTGCGCGTGATGGTGCTGGCCGGGCTGTCGGCCGCGCTGTACTGGTCCGAGCAGGCGGAGCCGAGCATCGCCCTGAGCCGGCAGGCGCTGGACGTTGCCACCCGGCTCGAAGACCCGGCCGCGCTCGCCCACGCGCTCAACGCCCGGCGAGAGGCGCTCTGGCGGCCGCAGCACCTGCGAGAGCGCTTCGCCGCCGGCGAGGCGATGCGCAAGGCGGCGGCGGCGTCCGGCGACCAGGAGTTGATGCTGGCCGCCAGCCGCTGGCTGGTCGCCGACTTGCTGGAACTGGGCGACGGCGCGGCGCTTGACAAGGAGATCGCGGCGCATGCCATGCTCGCCGACAGCCTGCGGCAGCCGCTGCACCTCTGGCGCGCCGCGCGCTGGCGGGCGATGCGCGCCCTGCTGTTCGGGCGCTTTGCCGAGGCCGAGGAGCTGGTTCAGCGGGCGCTCGCCCTCGGACGCCGGACGCAGCGCCGCGACGCAACCCCCTTGTTCATCGTGCAGTGGGGCGCCTTGCGACGCCTCCAGGGCCGCGCGGCCGAGCTTGAGCCGTGGCTGCGTGAACTGGTGGAACGGTTCCCGGATACGCCGGTGTGGCGTGCCGCGCTCGCCACGGTCCGCGCGGAGCAGGGCGAGGCGGACGCCGCGCGCGGCGAGTTCGAACGCCTGGCGCGCGGGGGCTTCGAGGGCATTGCGCGCGATGCGAACTGGCTGGTTGCGCTGACCTCACTCGCCGAGGTGTGCGCCTGCCTCGGGGACGGCGAACGCGCCGCAGTCTTGTACGACCTCTTGCTTCCCTACGCCGAGCAACTCGTCGTGGCCGGAGCCGCGGTGGTCTGCCTCGGTGCGGTTGCGCACTACCTGGGCCTGCTGGCCGCGTTGCTGGCCCGCTGGGACGCGGCGGAGGGCCACTTCGCGCGCGCCCAGGCGCTGCACGCCAGGCTGGGTGCGAAGCCGTGGCTCGCCACCACGCACTACGAGCACGCCGCCATGCTGCTCGCCCGCGGCGATCCCGGCGAGCGTGCGCGGGCGCTGGAGCTCGTGGCCGAGGCGCTGACCATCGCGCAAGATCTCGGCATGGCCCGGCTCGTGGAACGGGCGCTGAACCTGCAGCAGCGCGACGCGGCGGGCCAGCGCGAAGTTGGATTCCAGGGCACGGCGCCCGCGACAGCCGGAGCCGCAGCGCCCGCCGGCGCGCGAACGGCGGCAGGGGCGCCCGCGGCGTCGCGCCCCCGCGCGGGTACGCGGCGCAGCCGCACACTCACGGCACGGGAGCAGGAGGTCGCACGGCTGCTCGCCCGCGGCCTCAGCAACCGCCAGATCGCCGCTGCGCTGGTGATCTCCGAGCGCACGGCGGATGCCCACGTCGCCAACATCTTCGACAAGCTGGGCCTGCACAAGCGCGCCCAGGTCGCCGCCTGGGCCACCGCGCACGGCCTGCATTCCCCCGCCGCCGACGCCTGACCGGAATCCCCGGCCGCTCCCGCTCGGTACCACGCGGCAAAAGATAGGTACCGTTCCTCCGCTGTTCTACCGATGTTGTGCCGGGCGTCGCACGCCATGCTGAAGCTGAGCCCGTCGAGCGGCGGGCGTTTGCTCGCAAACACAGGAGATGAAAGATGCGTGGTAAAGATACGGCCCGAATGATGCTGCCCGGCGGCGGAGTGGCCGGCCTGGGCGCCGTGCTGCCCGTCGTGCCGACGCTTGCGATCGGCGAGGAGATCCCCCAGCTCGGCGCGCGGCCGGTCCCGTTCGGCGGGCGTGTCACCAGCAGCGACTTCTAGGCGACTACCCGCTGCCCGCCGGCCGGCGGGCGGCGAACAATCCTGACGACCACAATAAACAATACGAGGAGTTCAGCCATGACCACCGAGCAGATCTGCGAGCCGTTGACCGCGGCGGAGCTGCAGGGCTTCGCGACCAAGCTCCAGGACCTGTGGGGTCAGCTCAGCGCCAAGGAACGCGCGTTCTTCGGCCGGCTCATTGCCCCGGCGGCAGAGCAGCAGGGCGAGGATGTCGAGGGCTACGGGTATGTCGAATACGGCCAGAGCAGCCTCGGCTTCATCTGGATGGTGATCCAGAACACGCCGAACCCCTTCGTCCCGCAGCCCGTTCCGGCGCCGACGCCGGTGCCCGCGGCCTCCAGCGGCACGACCGCCGGCTCCTACAACGGGCCAAGCAGCACGACGCGGCTCAACTGAGCGCCCGCCGACGGCGAGGGTGCCCCGCCGGGCTGCGGGGCCGACGATGCCGGCGCTGCCGACGGATTGCCCCCGGCGGCCTCCGGCGGCGCACCCGCCCCGGCTCGCCGGGGGCGGCGAAGCGATATGGACGCTGAAGGGAGAGAACGGATGACGACTCAACCGGCCGATACGGCGCCGCTCGACGCGGCAGTCCAGGCCTTCATCGCGGACAACCGCGAGTGGTGGAACCAGTTGAGCGCGGGGGAACGGGCGACCTTCCGGGAACTTGCCGCAGCGCTGGACCGCTCGGACGACGATGTCCGGGGCTACGAGTACGGCTTCCTGGCGGATGTCATCGCGAACCTGCCGTGCACCTTTCCCAGCCTCTACCCCCACGCGGCGACGCCGGTGCCGTCCGCGACCGGCGGCGCGACGATCGGCGGCGGGACTGCCCCGATCCGGCGGCTGAGCTGATTCCGATCCGAATAGCCGTGTTCCTCTCCAGGCGCGGCGCCGCTCCTCCCCGCGGCGCCGCGCCTTTCTCGTTGCCCGGCGTGCGAGCATGCACGCGTGCAGAGAGGGACGCCGCTTGCCGGGGTGGGCGCTTTGTGCTACTATTCTATTGTTCCAGAGTGATGGAATTAGACAACCGAGGCACGCGGGGACGGGCAGCAGCCCGCCTCGACGGGAGGGTTCCATGATCGAAGATCTGTATTTCCAGGCACGCCTGCGCGACCTATCGCGCGACGTTGCCCGCATCGCCGGCGAGCGCCGGGCGCTGGCTGCCCTGAAGGCGAACGCCGCTGGGCAGCGCATGAGCCGCGGCGCCGCCGCGCCCGCCGGGCCCGACGCCGTCGAATCCCTGGCGGCGTAGCGACAGCGGCCGAGCCGATCGCCCGCGCCGCGTTGGACAGCCGGTCGCACCGCCCGTCACGAATCGACGCCCCGCTCCGATGCCTTTCTCGTCGCCCTCACTTTTGACCCTCTGGGAGGAGGTAGCTCCATGACCGACATGGAATTTATTCGCATGCGCCAGGCCGAAGGCCGCGGTGAACGGCCCAAAGTTTCGGCGACCCTGCCGCGCCCGGCGCCCCGGCTCGCCGCGCTGATGCGCCTTGCGCGACAACCCGCCGGCCCGCGCCCCGCCGGCGACCGGCGCCGCCAGGCATAGACCGGCGACGGCAGCCCGCCGTCCGGGCTTCTTTTCCGCTGGCGATCACCCGCATCCAGCAACCACTCGCCGGCAGCATCCGGCAGAACGGCACACGTTCGTGAACACGACGAAATCAACCCTCCATCCAACCTACGGCCCGGCACGGGTCCAGTGCGCCTGCGGCAACAGCTTCGAGACGCGCTCGACCCGGCCGGAGCTTCGCACCGAGGTCTGCTCGGCCTGTCACCCCTTCTACACGGGTCAGCCGCGCAGCCTCGCCGCGGACAGCCGCATCGAGCGCTTCACCCGCCGCTGGCGTCCCGCCGTGGCGGCGAGCGCCTGATCCGCCCCGTTTCCACGTCCCTTCGTCGCCCGAGAACGCGACGGAGGGACGTTTTTTGTATCCTCCAACCGGACCGAACGCGGCGAACGGGAGCCCGCGCGGTTTGCGCGGCTGAGCCAGCCGGGCGCCCACGAAGGGGCAGGAGCATGCGAGCGCTTGTCGCCACGCCCGGCGCGGATGTCCCCGTCGCCATGGGGGACGTTGCCGAGCCGGAGCCGCACCGCGCCGAGGCGCTGATCGCCGTGCAGGCGATCTCGCTCAACCGCGGCGAGGTGCGCGGACTCAGCGGCTCGGCCGCGGGCGCGCGGCCGGGCTGGGACGTGGCCGGGGTGGTTGCACGCGCAGCCGCGGACGGCAGCGGGCCGGCGGCGGGGGTGCGCGTCGTCGGCCTGGCGCGTGGCGGCGGTTGGGCCGAGCGTGTCGCCGTGCCCACGGGGCAACTGGCGGCGCTGCCCGAGGCGGTCGGCTTCGCGCAGGCGGCGACGCTGCCGGTCGCCGGGCTGACGGCGTTCTTCGCGCTGCGCCTGGGCGGGCTGCTGCTCGGCCGGCGTGTGCTGGTGACGGGCGCGGCCGGCGGTGTGGGCCGCTTCGCCGTGCAACTGGCCGCGCTCGCTGGGGCGCGGGTGACGGGGGTTGCGGCGAACGCCGGCCGCGCGGCGGGGCTGCGCGAGTTGGGGGCGAGCGAGGTGATGACCAGCTTCGAGCGCGAGGGCGCGGAGTTCGATCTGCTGCTTGAGTCGGTGGGCGGCGCCTCGCTGGCCGCCGCCTGCGCCCGCGCGGCGCAGGACGGCCTGATCGTCTCCTTCGGCGACTCCTCGCGTGAGCCGCTGCAGATCACGGCGAACGAGATGCGCCGCCGGCCAGGGGTGCGCTTGTACGGATTCAATCTCTTCCACGAGTTGCAGCGCGAACCCGGCGCCGGGTCACGGGCGCTCGCCTACCTGGCGGAGCTGATCGCCGCCGGCAAACTCGATCCGCAGATCGCCCTGGAGGCCGACTGGCGCGAGCCTGGTCCCGCCCTCGCCGCGCTGATGGACCGACAGATCGCCGGCAAAGCCGTGTTGCACATCGCCTGAGCCTGCGTGCCGCGGTTCAGCCTGCGCCGATCACGTCCTGGCCCTCGCGCTCCGTGCCGGGCGCAAACAGCCGTACGAGCGTCTCGATCTCGGCCAGGTGTGCGCTCACCAGGCTCGGCGCGATAGCGGGCGGCGCATAGACGACGAACAGCGCCCGGCTTGTGGCGGTCGAAACGCTGCCACGCGCCGCCTGGCCGTGGATCACGGTGCAGACCGTGCCCGCCGCGTCAGCCATCAGCATGTCTCCGGCCTTCGCTTCGGCAACCTGGCCGCCGAGCGCGGCGTAGCGCTCCGTGCCGTCCGCCGCCGCGAGGCGCAGCGGCGCCGCCAGCATGTCGAGATCGTGCGTTGCTGTGAGCAGCAGGTTGTGCAGCTCGGCCATGAATGCGGTCTCCACCAGCGGGCCGGGACCGGCGATCGGGCGGCCTTTGAAGGCGACCGATTCGAGCTGCAGCAGTACGTGGTAGGTCTTCTTGAAGCGGCGATAGTAGTCGGCATACGCCCGCAGGGCCGGCAGCTCGGCCAGCAGATCGGCGCGGCTTTTGCCGGCCAAGCGTTGCCGCAACTCCTCTGCGAGCGCCGCCCGGCGCGCGGCGAACGGCCGCTGGTCGCCGGGTTCGATCGCGCCCAGCGCCAGCAGCCCGATGATCGCGCCCGGATGCGCCGCGCGCCAGGACGCGTCAACGGCAAGGTCGCTCAGCCGCGCCAATCTCGAATCCTCGCTGTGCGGGTCACCCGGCGACGGGGCCACCCCTATCATGATTGCCGCCACGGAGGCAGGGCACAACGCGCCGGCCCGCGAACGTCGCCGTTTTGTCGCTGGTCAGTTCAGTACAAATGTTCTATACTGGACTGAATCGGGCTGCTGCTGAAACCGGCGTGGACCGATGCTCGAAGGTACGGCGCAGCGGTTCGCCGAGCGCGTGGGAGGCACGAACGATGGCGGCGGTGACGGTACACGACGAGACGGCCACCGGGCAGTGCACGCGCACGTTTAGCCTGGCCTTTCTCACCGCGCAGATCACGGTCGCCGAGTTAATCAGCAAACGGGTGTGCGAAGAGGTGGACGAATATAACCGCAACGCCGGCGAGCTGTTTCAGGGGCTGGTGCAGCCGCTGGGCGCCGAGCGCACCGCCCGCGGCTACCGCATGACGGCGCCACGCCCGATCGATGCGGAAGCGCAGGCGCTGCGGGCGCTGGAGGCCTTCACGCGCAACGGCTTCATCGTGATCGTGGACGATCGCCAGGTGGAGCGGCTGGACGAGGAGATCGAGCTTCGCAGCGGCACGGAGATCAGCTTCTTGAAGCTCGTGCCGTTGGTCGGCGGGTAGCAGACGGAGGCGGGCGATGGTCACGAGCGAGGATGCGGCCCAACCCTCCTCAGACGACGGCGACGCGCTCGCCGCAGAGGCTGATCTACTGATCGACCGGCTGCCGGAGGCCGCGTTTGCCCCGCAGGCGTGCGCCTGGCGGCGCCTATACGACAGGGATTTGTACACCGATGGGTTCTTGCCCGGCCCGGAGGGCCATGCGGTCCTCTTTGCCGATCCTGGCCTGCGCGCCGAGGTCGCCCGACGGGCGCTGCTGCGCTGGGGCGAGCGCGGCGGCGCGGCGGTTGAGCGTGCAGGCAGCGAAGCCGCGAGAGTCGAGCTGACGGTACTGCATCGAGCCGGTGTGGGCCTCCTACACACCTTGCCAGCGGTTTCTGCGGAGATGATCGAGCCGTTCTTCGGTGCGGATTGGCCCGTGCCCTCTCAAGACGAGTACTGGCTGGCGTTGCTCAACCTGGTGGAGCGGCATGATCGGGTCTTCGGCCGCAGCGATTCGCTGTTCGAGGCGATTCGCCGGGTGTGGGACCGCATCGGGCAGAACGTGAACGGCTACCACCCCGGCCCAGCGGCGTTCCGCGAAGCGCTGGGCGAGGCGCCCTCGCTGCCCAGGGCCGTGCGCGCCCATATCGCCACCCTGCCGGAGGGGGAGAGCGAAGCCTGGCGGGCGTTGCTGATCCACATGAGCGAGGCGGCGCAGGCTCGCCCGTCACGGGCGTGGCTGCGCGAGGCCCGCGCGCTGCTGGACGGCGTGGGGGAGCAGGTGTTCGCCGCGCAGGCGATCGGCTGGCTGGCACTGTTGGAGCCGCCGCTGGCGCAGATCCTTTCGCCGGCGCATGCGCAGACGGTGCGCGGCTGCGCCTGGGTCTGCTCGCTGACCGAAAACGCCGAGCTGGCCCGCGCCGTGGCCCGTGCGGCCGAGGCGCTGCACCGCAAGTATGCCTACGCCACCGCGCGCTCGATCCTCGCCGCCAACGCCTGCATCTACGCACTTGGCCAGATGCCGGGCAGTGAGCCGGCCGTGCAGTTGCTGCAGCTCTCGCGCCGGCTGAAGGACGGCAACCAGCGGCCCGCGATTGAACGGGCGCTCGCGGAAGCCACGCGGCGGCTGGGCATCGCCCGCGACGAGCTTGAGGAGCAGACCGTGTCTGAGGTCGGCTTCGACGACGACGGCTGCCTGCGGCGCGAGATCGGCGCGTTCGCGGCCGAGCTGGCGATCGCCGGCTCGCGGCCGGGCGAATGGCGCTGGCGCGACGCCTCCGGTAGGCAGTACAAGTCGCCGCCCGCGACGCTCAAGGCCGAGCACGCCGAGGCGTTGAAGGCGCTGCGCCGCGAGCGCGACGAGCTGGGCAAGGCACTGACCGCGCAACGCGACCGCATCGAGCGCTTGCTGTTGGGCGAACGCGTCCTGTCTGCGGTCGCGTGGCGCGAACGGTATCTCGACCACCCGCTCGTGCGCCACATCGCCCGCCGCCTGGTCTGGCAGGTCGAAGCGAACGGCCACACGGAGACCGTGATCTGGCACGATGAGGGCCTGGTCAACGCGCAAGGCGAGCCGGTTGCCTGGCCCGGCGAAGGCGCCCTGGTTCGCCTCTGGCACCCGCTGAATACGTCGCCGGAGGTTGCGGCCGCCTGGCGTGAGTGGCTCGAGGCGCACGCCGTGGCCCAGCCCTTCAAGCAGGCGCATCGCGAGCTGTACCTGCTCACCGACGCCGAGCGTGCGACCGGCGCCTACTCCAACCGCTTCGCCGCGCACATCCTGCGACAGCACCAGTTCAAGCGGCTCTGCGACGAGCGCGGCTGGCGCTACGCGATGGTGACCATCTACGATGCGCCGCTCACCACCCGCGCCACACGTGCTCTGCCGGGCGGCGGCCGCGTCGAGTTTTGGATCGAGGCGCAGGGATTGGACGACGGCACTGCCTCGGGCGTGCTGCTCTACTGCTCGACCGACCAGGTGCGCTTCTGTGCCCGGCGGGGCGGGCCATTGCCGCTCACAGAGATTCGGCCGCTGCTCTTTTCCGAGGTCATGCGCGAGGTCGACCTGTTCGTCGGCGTCGCCAGCATCGGCAACGACCCGCAGTGGCAGGATCGCGGCGCAGGCCCGCTCGGTCAGCAGTACGGCGTCTACTGGCACGAGTACGCCTTCGGCGAGCTGAACGCCTCAGCGCTCACGCGGCGCGAGGTGCTGGCGCGGCTGCTGCCGCGGCTGAAGATCGCAGGACGCTGCACGCTGGAGGAGCGTTACCTGCTGGTGCGCGGCGAACTGCACACGTACCGTATCCACCTGGGCAGCGGCAACATCTTGATCGAGCCGGACGGCCGCTACCTGTGTATTGTGCCCTCGGCCCGCTCGCGTGGCGCGGACCCGGCCGGCGGCCTCGCGCTGCCCTTCGAAGGCGACGGCGTGCTCTCGATCATTCTGAGCAAGGCCTTCCTGCTTGCCGCCGACACCCACATCAGCGACCCGACGATCTTGAGCCAGCTACGGCGAGCATAGCGGCGGGCGGTAAAGCGCGCGGGAGCGTCCATCACCCAGGTGTTGGCGAGTCGCCTGGCTGCGCTGCGAGCGTGCGCTGAAGCTCCGCCGCGACCGCCAACCCGAGATCGATCGCCTGCTCGACCGACAGCGCCTCGCCGGCGGCCCACTCCGCCGCGAACGCCTCCTCGCCGAGCGCGGACCGCACCCGCGTGACCGCCGCCTGCTGCGCGGCCGGCAAGCCGAGCAGCTCGCCGGCGAACATTCGCCGCAGCGCGTCAACGCACGCGAGCAACCTGGCGCTCACAAGCAGCAGGCCATCGCGCTCGGCCGCCTGCGCGAGCACGTTGAGGGTTGTTGGCAGGTTGCGCGACGAACCAACCTTGCGATGAATTGTAAGGCTCTCGACGCAAGCAGCCACGGCTGCCGGGGCATCCCCTTGCCGCAACATCACCCGCGCGAGGATGGTAAGCCCCATAAGTCTGTGTGGGCTTTCCTCAACCTGCTTAGCCCCGATACTCTGAACGACCTCCTCAAGCAATGCTCGCGCCTGGGCGTCGTCACCGTGTGCCTCTGCCAGCCAGGTCTCGACCAGCAGCGGTAGCGACAAAGCATTCCGGGGGATAGGCCGGATTGCCGCGATCAGGCTTTCGGCAGTCGCAACGTCTCCGCGAGCCAACGCTGCTTCGGTGAGTTGTATCCGCGACGCCATGACTATCGGGCCGGACCCAGCTTCAAGAGCGAGGGCGAGCGCTTCTTCGGCCAGCGGCGGCACGGCATCGTACCTGCCCTGAATTGAGCGGAGCACAGCGAGAAGCGACAGCGCCTGCTCCAGGCAGCGTCGTTCCCCCAGCTCCCGGCTCAAGGCGATTGCCTCTTCAAGACCAGCCGCGCCGTGCTCCTGCTCGGCAGCGGAGAGGCCGTAAGTCAGCGAAGAGATCATGAGGAGCCACGCCCGCGACAGGTTCGGCCGCACCGCTTCCGGCAGCGCCAGCAGCCGTCGGCGCCACAGATCGTCCTCTTTGCTGAGTCCACGGTTGATCAGGTAATCCCGTAGCGCCCGCCACAGCCGCACGCCGAGGCCGAGTTCCGCTTCAGCAATGCACCAGCCCAGCACCGACCGCGCATTGGCAAGATCGGCATCCAGCCATGGCCAGTCGAGCATCATCGCGCAGCGCCGGGCGAACTGCAGCATCTGCACGGCGAGCCGGCGGCGAATGGCCTCCGCGTCGCCGCTCGTCTCCAACTCCGCTAGCGCGAACTCGCGGATCGTCTCCAGCATCGCGTAGCGCGGCTCGCCGTCCGCGCCGGTGTTCTCCCGCAGCAGGCTCTTCTCCATCAGCGAGGCGATGGTGTCGAGGATCGCATCTTTGGTAAGGGCCGGTAGGGGCGGTTCGGGAACCGCCCGCGCTGCGTTCGCGAGTGTAGGGGACAGATTCGTTGGTTGAGGGTTCGCGGAGGCCGTTGCTCGCGGCTGCGCCGCGACGGGCCGTTCACGAACGGCCCCTATCGAAGCTTGGTCGTCCGCTTGGGGTGGGCTTTGGTCGTCGGCGCAGACGGCTTCGGCGAGGTCCAGCGTGCAGCCGCCGGCGAAGACGGCGAGGCGGCGGAACAGCGCCTGCTCGGCGGATGTGAGCAGGGCGTGGCTCCAGGCGATCGCGTCGCGTAGCGTTTGCTGGCGCGCGGGCGCATCGCGCGGGCCGCCGGTGAGCAGCGGCAGCCGCTGTTCGAGCCGGGCCAGCAGCGCCGCCGGCGCCAGCGCCCGCACGCGCGCTGCAGCCAGCTCGATCGCCAACGGCAGCCCGTCCAGCCGGGCGCAGATCGCCGAAACAGACGCGGTGTTCTCCTCCGTCAGGCCGAAATCCGGGCGGACCTCGCGCGCCCGCATCACGAATAGCGCCACCGCCGGGTTGCCGGCCGTTTGCGCTGGCGTCAGCCGTTCGGACTGCGGCAGCGGCAGCGGCGCGACGGGATACTCGCGTTCGCCGCGCAGCCGCAGCGGCGCGCGGCTCGTCACCAGCGCCGTCAGTGCCGGCGCCGCCTGGAGCAACACGCCTACAAGTCCCGCGGCCTCGAGCAGATGCTCGAAGTTGTCGAGCAGCAGTAGCAGGCGCTTCTGGCGCAGCGCGTAGCCCAGGCTCTGCTGCGCCGGCACGCCGGGCTGTTCCTGCACGCCCAGCGCCTGCGCGATCGCCGAAGGCACCAGGGCCAGATCGGCGAGCGGCGCCAGATCGACGAAGAAGACGCCGTCTGGGAACGCGTCCAGTGCCTCGGCGGCTGCCTGCAAGGCCAGCCGCGTCTTGCCCGTGCCACCGGGGCCGGTCAGCGTGACCAGCCGCTGCTCGCGCAGCAGACCCGTGACCTCGGCCAGCTCGCGTTCGCGGCCCACGAAGCTGGTGAGCTGGAGCGGCAGATTGTTAGGGCGGGCATCGAATGTCGCCAGCGGCGGAAAGGTGTCCGGCAGGCCCGGCTCACTGAGCTGGTGGATCAGCTCCGGCTCGCGCAGATCGCGCAGGCGGTGGCGGCCCAGCTCGGTGAGCGTTGCGCCGGCGGGCAGCGTGCCGCGCACCAGGTCGGCAGTGGTCTGGGAGAGAAGGATTTGGCCCCCATGCCCGGCGCCGCGGATACGGGCGGTGCGATTGACGGCACTGCCGTAGTAGTCGCCCTCGCGCAGGTCCGCTTCGCCCGTGTGCAGGCCCATCCGCACCCGCAGCGGCCCAATCGCGCCCCAGTCCTCGGCGGCGAGCGCCCGCTGCCCCGCCAGCGCCGCCGCTGCGGCGTCGGAGGCGCGCACGAAGACGGCGAACAGCGAGTCGCCCTCGCCGCGCGGGCGCACGACCACGCCCTCGTGCCGCTCGAAGACTGCTGTCAGCAGCGCGTCGTGGCGGGTCATGGCCCGGCGCATGGCGGCGGGATGCTCCTCCCAGGCGCGGGAGGAACCCTCCACGTCCGTGAAGAGGAAGGTGATCGTGCCGGTGGGCAGCTCGGGCATGGCCGCCTCACGCGCTGGCGCCGAACGGTTCGGCTCATTCTAGCAAGCCAGCGATCACGGTGCGCACACCGCCATCCACGATGCCGGCGCTCCCTTTGGCGCGTGCGCAAGCGTGGGTGCGGCTCCGCCGTGCCGGCGCGGTATATCATCGATGCGCACGGACCGGCTCGACCCGAGATACGGTCAGCCGTCGGAGGAAGCCATCATGGCCGCCGATCTGAGCGACGCGGCGCTGATCGTCGTCGACGTGCAGAACGACTTCTGTCCGGGCGGCTCGCTGGCCGTGGCCGAGGGCGATGCCGTCGTGCCGGTGCTGAACGAGTACGCGAGCCGCTTCGCCGCGGCCGGCCGGCCGGTGTTCGCCACGCGCGACTGGCACCCGGCGCGCACCACGCACTTCCAGGCGTTTGGCGGCGTCTGGCCGCCGCACTGCGTGCAGGAGACTCAAGGCGGCGCCTTCCATCCCGATTTGAAACTGCCGGCCGGCACACAGATCGTTTCGAAGGGTATGGGCGCGGAGGAGGACGCCTACTCCGGCTTCCAGGCGCGTCTTGCGGACGGTACGGGGCTGGCGGCGCTGCTGCGGGCGGCCGGCGTGCGGCGCGTCTGCGTCGGAGGGCTTGCCACCGACTACTGCGCGAAGGCCACGGTGCTGGACGCGCTGGCAGAGGGCTTCGCCGCCACACTGCTGCTCGACGCCAGCCGTGGCGTCAACCTGCAGGCCCACGACGCCGAGCTGGCGATTGAGCAGATGGTCGCGGCCGGCGCCGAGACGGCCACGCTGGCGCGGCTCGCGGGCTGAGCCGGCGCGATGGCTGAGGACGAGCCGCTGATCCGCCTCGCGCGCTGGGCCGGGCCGTGGCCGGAAGACGACCCCGACGCCAACTTCAAGCACGAGGTAGCGCTCTACTCCCTGGTCGAGCCGCTGAGCACGCTGCGGACGCTGAGCCGCAACACCGGCATTCCGCTCGGCGCGCTGTGCCGCTACGTGCTGGCCCGCTGGGCCGCCGGCGGCAGCGAGGGGCTGCTGGAGCTTGGCCCGTCCACCGTTGGCCGCATGTGGCAGGCGTGCGTCGCGGCCGAAGCCGAGGGCAGCGACGCCGCCCGCCTGCGGGCGTATGAACAGATCCGGCAGATGCTGGGCTGGCTGCGGGCCGGCCTTGATCAGGAGCCGCCATGAGCATCGAGTATCGCCAGCCGCGGCCGGACGAAATGGCCCGCGTGCTCTACACCCGCCAGCTCGGCTTCGGCAACTCGACGGCGCAGGCGGAGATCGACAGGCGGCTCGGCGACGCGGGCTGGTATCCGGCGGACGCACACCTGGCGGCGTTCGCTGGAGATGAGGTGGCGGCGAGGCTCACCGTGCGTCCCTTCACCGTCGTCTGGGGCCGGCGTGAGATCGCCTGTGGCGGACTGACCGGTGTGGTCACCTCGCCGGCGCACCGCCGCCGCGGCCACCTGCGGGAACTGTTGCGCCGCGCCTTCCAGCGCCAGCGCGAGCAGGAGCAGGCGCTCTCCATGCTCTGGGCGAGTATGGCCGCGATCTACCAGCGCTTCGGTTACGGCCTGGGTTACGCCTGCCAGATGCCGGCGTTCGATGCCCGCCGCCTGGCCTTCGTGGACGAGGTCGCCACGCCGGGCCGCGTACGCCTCGTGCCGCATGCTGAGGTGATGGACCGCATCGCCCCCGCGTACGAACGCTTCGCCACGCCGCGCACGCTGATGCTGCGCCGCAGCAGTCACTGGTGGCTCGGCGGCCTGCTGCGGCAATGGGATCCGGATGATGCCCCGGAGTTGATCGCCGCCTACGAGGAGGCGGGCGAGGTGCGGGGCTATCTGCTTTACCACGTAGAGCAGGCGCCGGCCGAGCACGGCAGCGGCAACGTCAAGATCGAGGTGCGCGACCTCGTCTGGCACAGCCCCGCGGCGCACCGGGCGCTGATCCAGTATCTCGCCGCCTACGACCGTGCCCACACGGTGCTGTTCAACGCGCTGCCGGCCGACGATCCGCTCTTCTGCAGTGTGCAGGAACCCCGCGATCTGCACACGCGGGCAGTCGATGGATCCTGGCTGCGACTGGTCGATCTTCCGGCCGCGCTGGAAGGCCGCGGTTACGCTGCCGACGGGCGGCTGCGCTTCGCCGTCGATGACGAGCTGTGCCCCTGGAACAGCGGCGTTTGGGAGCTTGCGGTCGAAGGCGGGGCGGCGCGGGTGCGGCGCAGCGGACACGAGCCGGAACTCACCCTCTCGCCGCGGGCGCTGGCGATGCTGTCCTGCGGCAGCGCGACGGCCACGCTGCTCGCCCGCCTCGGCCTGCTGCACGGCGCCGTCGTTCCGCGGACGCTGGCAACCGCGGACGCGCTCTTCCGCGGCGACTTCCTGCCCTACTGTATGGATCACTTCTGAGTGGGACCAATGTTGCCCACATCAGCGAGCCGTGGGTCGCGGCTGCGGCCGGCCGTTGGCTTGGAAGTCTCCGACGGTTGCGCCGCGCTCCGGCGGCCGCGCTCGAACGGGTGCACAGGCTCCGCAGCACACCTCGCCAGGTGATGGCGGTTCATCCTCACTCTTGGTGAGAGTCAGTCCGCCGCTCCTCACAGCAGGCCAACCGGGTGTACAAAGCGCGGCACCGGGTGGTAGAGCGAGCGTTTTCCTGGAGCAACCGACCTTCGCCGGCTGCTGGTCTACTTTGAGCAGCTAACTGCCACACACGACGCGCTGCTCCGCCTTGATTGCGCCTGCCACACCTTCAAACGCGCCGATCTTCTGTGAACAGACTCTCAGTCACGGCTGAATCGGGCAGAGGAAGTCTGCCGCCGGAGCGCGGGTCACCGTCACGTCGCCTTTCGACAGCGCACTCTGCACCGCTGCTGCAGAGGTCAGCAGATAAGGAACGACCCCCACATGAAAGCTGACGGTACTGACTGCCCAGTGACCGCCGTGGTAGCCAGGGCTCCCTGGGGCCACCCCCGCGACACCAAGTTGGCCGGCGACGCCGTTTGTCACCTTGTAAAAAGGATCCGTTCCTTCACCCGGGATGCTGACAGGAGTAACAACTGTGCCCACTATGTTTCCGTCGAAGAACAAATTGCCCTTTGTGACAGAGGCCGACGCATGTGGCGCGGACACCCCCAAAACTTGGGCGCTGAATGCCACAACCGCTACAAGACTGACGGCCAGAAGAACGCGTTTCACTTTCAATCCTCGTTCTTGCTTATCATTCGACCAAGCAGACCATAGGCAAACTTTCTTACGAAACGATTACGTCGCTTACAGAGCTGGTAACCACACCTCGCCAGATGGTGGTGGCTCTCCCTTACACTTGGTGAGAGCCAGGTCAGCATGGTCACCAGTGGGTGTCAGGGTCGTCGCTTGCCCCCACAGAGGCGCGGCACGACCCGCACCCACGGCTGCTGACGGTCGTTCGCCGGCGCGAACACCGGACGTCGCGCTCAGGGTGGTGCGGTACCAAGCCCCGGCCGACCGTCGTCAGCAAAAGTGAGGGTGAACCACCATCACCTGGCGAGGTGTGCTCCGCAGCGGCCAGCCGGCCATCGGCGCGCTACTCGTCGATCCAGAGGGGGCGAGGTCGATCGACGCTGTGCCAGCTCGTGGTGATGTCGTCGCTCTCGGCCATGCGGCGTACGAGCAGATCCGGCGCGTTGATCAGGCGCGCCTGCATGTCGATGCGCGGCTCCTCGGCGCCGCGCTGCGGGCGGCGGTAGATACCGTCCGGCCCCAGCAGCGTGGCCTGCACGTTGTCATGCAGGTAGCCGTTGAGCACGTCGTCGACCAGGTAGCGCTTGATGCCCGCGTCTTCGACCGGCGCCAGCGTCTCCACGCGGTAGTCGAGGTTGCGCGGCATCAGGTCGGCGCTGCCCAGCAGCAGCTCCTCTTCGCCGCCGCCGCCGTTGTGGAAGTAGTAGAGACGGCTGTGCTCCAGCAGGCGGCCGACGATGCTGACCACGCGGATGGTCTCGCTCAGGCCAGGCGCGCCGGGCCGCAGGCAGCAGATGCCGCGCACGATCAGATCCACCTGCACACCCGCGGCCGAAGCGCGGTAAAGCGCGTCGATCATCTCCGGGTCCACCAGGGCGTTCATCTTGAAGATCAGGCGGGCATGGCCGCCGCGGCGGGCGTGGCCGATCTCGCGGTCGATGCGGCGCAGCAGCTCGTGCCGCATGTTCACGGGCGCGACTAAGAGCCGCCGGTACTCGGTCTGGCGCGAGTAGCCGGTGAGGTAGTTGAAGATCTCGGAGACGTCGGCGCCGATCTCCGGCCGGCAGGTGAGCAGCCCCAGGTCGGTGTAGGCGCGGGCGGTGGCGGCGTTGTAGTTGCCTGTGCCGATGTGCACGTAGCGGCGCAACCCCTCGCGCTCGCGCCGTACCACCAGGGCCAGCTTGCAGTGCACCTTGAGGCCGAGCAGACCGTAGACGACGTGCACGCCCGCCTGCTCCAACCGCCTGGCCCAGTCGATGTTGTGCTCTTCGTCGAAGCGCGCCTTCAGCTCGACCAGGACCGTGACCTGCTTCTCCCACTCCGCCGCCTCCAGCAGCGCCTCGACGATCGGCGAGTTCTGGCCGACCCGGTAGAGCGTCTGCTTGATCGCGACCACGCCGGGGTCCAGCGCCGCCTTGCGGATGAACTCGACCACGGGGTCGAAGCTGTCGAAGGGATGGTGCAGCAGCACGTCCTGCTGGCGGATCGCCTCGAACATATCCTCGTGGCCCGTCAGCTCGATCGGCGTACGCGGCACGAAGGGCGCGTCTTTGAGGTCGGGGCGTGGCAGCGCCGTCAGCTCCATCAACGAGCTGAGCCCGGGCACGCCGTCGATCACGTAGAGATCCTGCTGCTCGACCTCGATGGATTCGAGCAAAAGCGTGCGCAGCGCGGCCGGCATCGAGGGCTGCACCTGCAGCGCCGTCACTTCGCCGAAGCGCCGCTGCTGCACGCCGCTCTCCACCAGCTCCAGCAGGTCGGCGGCCTCAAGCTCCTGGATCGCCAGCTCGGCCTGGCGCAGCACACGGAATGGATGCGCCTCCTCGATCGCGACGCCGGGGAAGAAGGCGCCCAGGTGCGCCGCCAGCAGATCGTCGAGCCAGATGAAGGTGTGCTGCTGCGGCAGGGCCGCGCTCAGCGGCGTGGCCTCGGCGTCCGGCGGCACCTCCACCAGGCGCGGCAACACGGTGGGAATCTTGACGCGGGCGAAGCGGCGGCCCAGTTCCGGGTCGAGCAGCAGCACCGCGAGGTTGGTGCTCTGGTTGGAAATGAAGGGGAAGGGGTGGGCCGGGTCGAAGCCGAGCGGCGTGCAGACGGGGAAGACGTCCTGCTCAAAGTAGTCGCGCAGCGCCGCCTGCTGGCGCGGGTTCAGATCGGCGTGGCGCACGAGCAGCACACCCTGCTCGGCAAGGGCCGGAATCAGCACTTCGCGCAGCAGCCGCGCCGCGTTCTCAAGGCAGCGGGCGACGATGGCGCGCAGCTCGGCCAGCAGGCGCGAGGGTGGAATGCCGTCGGGCCCCGGCTCGGAGACGCCGGCCTTGACCTTGCTGCGCAGGGCGGGCAGGCGCACCATCATAAACTCGTCGAGGTTGGAGCCGTAGATCGCTAAAAACTTGATGCGCTCCAGCAACGGCCGCGCCGGGTTCTCCGCCTCGGCGAAGACACGCTGGTTAAAGTCGATCCAGCTCAGCTCGCGGTTGGTAAAGCGGGCGCTGCCGGCCGCTTCCGGGACACCGCGCAGGTTCGAGGGCAGCGGCGCGGCCACCGCGGCCGCCGCCATGCCCACCGCTCGCGCCTCGGCCGCGGCGGCGGAGCTGCTCGCCGGCGCCGCGGCGGCGCTGGCTTCCGGCGACCACGCCGCGCTGCTGCCGTTCAGCCCGGGCGCCGCGCCGCCCTCGTTGTGCAGCGCCATGGCTGCTGCGGGCGGCGGGCCGAACGCGGGAATGGTTGCGCGAGCCTCTCCGTCGGGCTGATCGCCGTGCGGCGCCCGCGACGAGTGCTCGTTCATCGAGACACCTCTCTCCGCGCAGTATCCCACATCCGCGAAAGCGGAGAGCAAGGAACGCCGGCCCGCGCCGGGACAACTGTGTCGTGCCGCACGCGAGAGGCACGGAACGGTAAACCACTTATGTGCGAGCGTTACTATCTTGAAACGGATCGCGGCCAACTGGCGTATGCTGGAGGGAGCACGCCACGCGCAGCCCGGGGGGCGGCTTGACGCCAGCGAGATCACCTGCAGCAAGCAACCGGGCGCCAGACGCTCGTGCGATCGCCGAAGGCGCCCTGCTGGGCGACCTCGCGGTGCTGATCGTGCTGATCAGCCTGTACGTGCCCTACGCCGGCCCGGCGATGGCGACGATCTCGCCCGTGCCCTTCCTGCTGCTGCTCGTGCGGCGCGGCTGGCGCGTGGCGATCGAGTCCGCGGCCGTGGCCTCGTTGCTGGTCGCCTTCCTGACCGGGCCGTTCAGCGCCTTCGCCGTCGGCACGCTCTTCCTGCGCGGCGCCTCACTGGGCATCGGGCTGCGCCGCGGCTGGCGCGTGAGCCGCACGATCTTCACGGGCGCGGCCTTCCTCTGGGTGTTCCTCTGCATCGGCGTGATCGCCTGGGCGCTGCTGATCCCGTCCTGGCGCACGGCCACGGAGCACGGTATCTCGCTCACCCTGCATCAGATCGCCAATCTCGGGGGGGCGCTGCTGGGCCTGGCGGGCCTCGGCGCCTGGTGGCAGCAGATCCATCCGCGCGTCAACGACGGCATCGCCTGGTTCATCCGCTACTGGCTGTACCTGTTGCCCGTCGTGGCCTGGCCGGTGCTGCTCGTGGCCGAGACGGCCGAGTACATCATCCTGGAAGTGATCATGCCGCGCTTCGGCGTGCAGCCGCCGCCGCTGCGCTTCCCCTGGGCACATGGCTCGGCGCGCGGCGAGCGCCAGCGGCCGGCAGGCGTACGCGGCCGGGCGCTGGCGGGGCTGGAGCGGCGGCTGAACCGTGCGGGCGAAGCCTCTGGCGATGCGCGGCCACGGGGCCGTGCCTTGCGCCTCGCGCAGCGTGTCGCCGTGCCGGCGCGGCCGTTGCCGCAGGAGGCCGAAGCCGCGCACAACGCGACGGGCAGCCGTGAGGGCGAGGGGCGCTGGGCGATGGAGGCGCGCCCGCTCGCCGGCCCGGCGCTGCCGCCCGAGCAGACGGGGCGCGAGTGATGCGTTCGATCAGGCGCCGCCTGTGGCCGGGTAAGCCGCAGCCTCCGTCGAGCAGCGGCATCCAGGTGGCCGGCCTGAGCTATACGCCGCCGGGAGCGGAGCGGCCCGCGCTGAGCGATGTCTCCCTCAGCCTGGCGCCGGGCGAGTTCGTGGCCCTGCTTGGCCACAACGGCTCGGGCAAATCGACGCTGGCGCGCCACCTCAATGGCCTGATCGCGCCGCAGCGGGGCAGCGTCTGCGCGGATGGCCTCTCCACCGCGGAGCCACGCGATCTGCCGGCGATCCGCCGCCGCGTCGGACTGATCTTCCAGAACCCCGACCATCAGATCGTCGGCGCCAGCGTGCTCGAAGACGTGCTCTGGGGCATGCCCGCGGGCCTCGACCCGGCGGAGGGCCGCCGCCGCAGCCTGGAGGCGCTGCGCTCCGTGGGGCTGGAGGGCTTTGAGGCGCACGCGACCTGGCGCCTTTCGGGCGGGCAGAAGCAGCGGCTGGCGCTGGCCGGCGTGCTGGCGCGCGGCCCGCACTATCTCGTCTGCGATGAGCCGACCGCCTTGCTCGACGGCGCCTCGCGCGAGGAGGCGAAGCGCCTGCTGCTGGGCTGTCGCGAGCGCGGCATCGGCCTGCTGTGGATCACGCATCGCCTGGAGGAGGCGCTGCCGGCCGACCGGCTTGTTGTCCTGAAGGCGGGCCAGATCGTCGCGCAAGGTACGCCACGCGAGCTGATCGGCGCTCACCCCGAGGTCGTGCTGTCGCTGCCCGCGCCCGTGGCGCTGGCGCGGCGGCTGCGCGAGCTGGGCGTCGACATCGATCCGTTGCCGACTTCAACCGACGCCCTCAGCGCCGAGCTTGTCGCCCTGCTGGAGCAGACCTCGGTCAGCGGAGGTGCGCGATGACACTTTGCGTCGAGCACCTGCGGCACATGTACCTCAAAGGCACGCCAATGCAGCACACGGCGCTGGTCGATGTCTCCTTCGACCTCGCGCCCGGCGACTGCGTGGCCGTGGTCGGCGTCAGTGGTTCGGGCAAGTCCACCCTCTCTCGCATCGTCGCCGGCCTGCTGGCGCCGACGGGCGGCAGGGTGCTGCTGGACGGCGCGGACGTGACCGCGCCGCCAACGTTGAACGCGTGGGGCCGGCGTCTGAAGGCATTCGGCCGTTGGTTGCTGCGCCTGCTGAATCCGCGGCGCTGGTTGGCCCGCCACAATTGGACGCTGCAGCCTGGCCGGCGCGGACCGAAGCCGGTGGCCAACTCGCGGCCGCGCGCGGTGATGCTCGCCTTCCAGAACCCCGAAGACCAGTTCTTCACCACCTGCGTGATGGAGGAAGTCGCGATCGGCCTCGTGCCGATCCTGCCGCCTGGCGTCGCCGGGAACGGAATGACGATCGGCGAGCTGCTGGCCAGGCCGCCGCCGGCGGTGCTCGAAGCGCTGCGTCTTGTGGAGCTGGACCCGACACAGTACGGGGCGCGCGATCCGTTCACGCTGAGCGGCGGCGAGCAGCGGCGCCTGGCCCTGGCCGTGCTGCTGGCGCGCCGCCCGCGCGTGCTGGTGCTGGACGAGCCCTCGGCCGGGCTCGACGATCCGGGCCGCGCCCGGCTCTACGCCTGCATCGAGCGGGTGCGCGAGGAGCAGAACACGGCGGTGCTGATCGTCTCCCACGACCTGGAAGAGGTGGCGGCGATTGCGGAGCGCGTGATCGTGCTGGCCGACGGCCGCGTGGCGGCGGCCGGGGCGACGGGCGAAGTCCTGCGCGACGCGGACTTGCTGACCAAAGCTGGGCTGGCGCCGCCGCCGCTGGTGCGCTTGCGCGCAGAGCTGGCCGCGCGTGGCCATGCCTTCGGCGGCGACTGGCTGGACGTGGAGCGGGCGGCGGCCGTGCTGGCGCCGGCGCTTGGCGCGGCCGGGCCCGAGCGAAGGGGCGCGGCCGGTGCTTGAGGGCATTCTCGAGATCGGCGCGGTGCCGGGGAACACGCCGGTGCACCGGTTGTGGGCCGGCACCAAGCTGCTGATGACCCTGATCCTGGCGATGACGCTTGCGCTGACCGGGCGCGTGTGGGCGCACTTCGCCGTCGCCGCGCTGCTGCTCTGCGCACTGATGCTGGCCCGGCTCTCGCCCGCGCTCATCTGGCGCGGCATCCGGCCGCTGCTCTTCGCCTTGAGCCTCGGCATTGTGTTGCTGGTGTTCACGACGGACGGCGCGCCGCTGCTGCGCCTCGGTCCGGCCGTGGCCACCGACAAGGGGCTGGCCGATGCGGTGCGACTGCCGGGCTTCCTGCTGCTGCTGGCGCTGGCTGCCTCGGTGGTGAACCGCACGACGCCGACCTCCGAGTCGGTGACGGCGCTGGGCGTGCTGCTGCATCCGCTGCGCTGGCTACGCGTGCCGGTGGACGAGCTGCTGACGATGTGCGCGATCAGCCTGCGCTTCCTGCCGATCATGGCGGAAGAGGTCACGCGGCTGCGCCAGGCGCAGGCGACGCGCGGCCTGGCGCTGGGGCAGGGCAGCATCGAATCGCGCAGCCGCGCCGTCGAAGGCTGGATCGCCGCGCTGATCAACGCCAACCTGCGCCGCGCCGCCGAGCTGGGTGAAGCGATGAATGCCCGCGGCTACGGCGATGCCGAGGCGCGCGAGTTTCCGGTGCAGCGCCCGCGCCTGGGCCCGGGTGACGGCATGGCGGCGCTGCTCTGCCTCGCCCTGGTCCTGGCCATCATCTTCGTGCACTGAGCGTGCGGCCCTCATCCTCACCCCCGACCCCCTTTCCTTCTCCCGATGATCCCTGTCGCCTGGAGCGCGATGTCCAATCAAGAGAAGCAGAGGGGCGATCCCGGGCAGTGCGTTCCATAGCCGGTGCGGTTAACTACACGTCGATGGAGCAGTACCCAAAGGATCGCCCCTCGCCCATCGTGCAACGAATGGGAGAGGGGGGTGAGGGCCGCACGCCGCGGCTCCACTTCACACCACCATGCTCGCGCGGCCGCCGACGCTGACGAACAAGTAGCCGGGCGGCGTGAAGCGGCGAAACAGCACCTCGACGCCCGGATACAGCTCCACCTGCGCGATCTGCTTGAAGACCATGCTGGAATCGCCGATGCGCACATCGGCGCGGCCGAGTCCGGTCCAGAGCAGCAGCGAGACCGGCACGCCCAGCGAATGCGAGGGCACGGTCAGCTCGAACACAGGCGCACCGCCGGCGCGGTAGGAGGCCGCATGCAGCGCACAGCCCAGCAGGGCGGCGATCTGCTCGGCCACCGCGACGGTGAGCGCAGGGTACTGTTCCACGCCCGCACCTCAGCTCAAACGCCGCCGCCGTCTTGTCGCACCGCCTATAATGCACCGCGGGCGCGTGCAGCGCGGGAGGCAGGACGATGCCATTGGCGGCGGTGAACGGAATTCAACTCTACTACGAGAGCCAGGGGAAGGGACCGGCGATCGTCTTCGCCCACGGCGCGGGCGGCAACCACATGAGCTGGTGGCAGCAGGTGCCCGTCTTCAGCGCCAACTACCGCTGCGTGACCTTCGATCACCGGGCCTTCGGGCAGTCGCTCGACTCAACCGGAGGAGGCCGGGCGCAGTTCGCCGCCGATGTGTTGGAGCTGCTGGACCAACTCGATATCGATCGCTTCGTTTTCGTCGCGCAGTCGATGGGCGGCCGTACAGCGGCGGGGCTGATCCGGCGGGCGCCGCAGCGGCTGCGCGGCGTGATCTTCGCGGGCAGCACGGCCGGCTCGGTGAGCGACGAAGTCCGCGAGCTGCAACGCCGGCACACGGCGAGCCTGCCCGCCGGCAGCACCTTGCTCGAGCGCGCCCTCTGGCCGAGGTACGCCGAGGCCAACCCGTGCATGGCCTTTCTCTATCGCCAGATCAACCGCCTCAATCCGAAGCGGCCGGCCGACTTCCTCGCGCTGCAGCCCGGCTACCGCGGCACCTTCTCGCCCTTCCTGGCCGAGTGCGGCGTGCCGATCCTCTTCCTCGTGGGCGAGCACGACGCGATCACGCCGCCGCACATCGTGCAGCGGGCCGCGGCGCTGGTGCCCCACGCCGAGTACCAGATGATTGCCGGAGCAGGGCATTCGGCCTACTTCGAACGGCCGGAGGCGTTCAACGCCGCGGTGCTGGGCTTCGTGCAACGCGTCGAGGCGATCGAGGCGAAAGACGCCGGCGAGCCGCCGGAGGCCGCGGCTGCCTCCTGAACTGCTCAGGCGCTGCTGAAACGGATCTCCGTGCGCGTGGCTGCCGCGTGGTAAACGGCATCGACCAGCTCGTGGGCACGCAGGGCGACGGCGAAATCGGGGAAGGCCAGCCGGTGTGCCGCCGCGGCACGCAGGAAGGCGAGGTCCTGCAGCGACCAGCGTTGCGCCGCCTGCTGCTCCGCCTCGCCCTCGATGCCGGCCAGGGCGAAGTAGCGGTCGAGCACCTGCGCCTCGCTCAACTCGGCCGGCCCGGCCCAGCTCGTGTGCATGCGGATCGGGCCGAGAAAGTCGTGATCGACCGTGAAGTAGCCGTTTTCGAAGAAGACTTCGATCCGGCGCAGCGAGGGCCGGCTCAGCACGTTGTGCCAGATCGAGACCAGCGTGGCCACGCAGCCGCCGTCGTAGCCCAGGGTGACGTGCGCCAGATCCTCGATGCCCGCGTGGCCGGCGTAGTTGCGCGTCTCGGCGCGCAGCCACTCGGGCTCGCCCAGCAGCCAGCGCAGCAGGTCGAGGTCGTGAATGCTGTGCTCGATCAAGGCGCCGCCGCCGGCCAGCGCCACGTCCTTGCGCCAGGCGCTGGCGTAGTGGCCCTGGATCGGGAAGAACTGATCGTCGCGGAAGATCAGCGCCATCGGCCGGCCGAGGCGCGCGTCGCCCGTCAAATCCTTCAGCACGGTGAGGATCGGCGAGAAGCGCAGCACGAGGCCGACCTGGTTGGTCACCCCTGCGGCCTGCACGGCCGCGGTCATCTCCCGCGCCGTGGCGAGATCCACCGCCAGCGGCTTCTCAGAGAAGATCGCCTTGCCCGCCCGCGCCGCGTGCAGCACCAGCTCGCGGTGTTCGCGCGTCGGCGTGCAGACGTAGACGGCGTCCACCTCGGGATGGCCGATCAGCGCATGCCCGTCGGCAAAGACGTGGCGCAGCGCGGCCAGCTCGGCGAAGCGGCGGGCGCGATCGATCTCGCGGTCGGCCACGGCCACGTACTCGGCGTCCGCCAGCTCGCGCCGGATCACGCCGCGGATCGCCCGCGCGTGCGCCCCGCCAATGTGGCCGGCGCCGACCAGTCCCACCCGCAGGGGCATCGCCGCTTCCTCCGGCCGACGTGGCCTCCCTGATCTGATCAAGCTCCCTCCGCCGCCTCGGCGCAAGCGCCGGGCGCCCGCCCTTCCCGGTTTGGTCGTGACGCGGTGTATGATCGGCGTGCGGCGCGGCGCCTGCCGCGGCAGGAGCGGCGTGGCAAGCACAGAGCAGGAGACCGGGTGCGTGAGGCGGGTGGATTGGGCGGCCGCGCTGGCCGGCGCGGCGATCGTGGTGCTGACCGTGGCCTGCGGCGGCTCCGCGAAGGACGACACGGCGAAGATCAAGGACCGGGTCAGCAGCCTGGTCGGCCACTACAACAGCGGCGACGCGAAGGCGATCCTGGATGACGACGTGCCCGCCTCGGCGCGGCGCACGTGCAGCGATAAGGACGCGAAGGACTTCCTGACGCAGGAGAAGCAACTGGCGCCGCGCTACTCGGTGCGAAGCGTGGACAACGTGAACGTGACGGGCAAGAACGCCAGCGCCACGGTTTCGCTGCTCACCGACGCGGCGAAGGCGACGCAGGTGCCCTTCGCGCTGGTGAAGAGCGGCGGCAACTGGCTGCTGGACACCAGCGGCATGGACGGGTGCAACGGGCTTTTCCCCGGCGCCACCGGGTGAGCCGTGGCGCGACCGGGCATGGATCGCATGATGAACGAAACGACAGAGCGACCGGCAAACCAGGCGAGGCAGGAGAACCTGGGCCGCGTGCTCGGCCTCTCGCTGGCGCGCAAGCTGCGGCTGGCCTGGCGGCTGCGCCGCGATCAGCGCGTGCCGCGCTACGCCCGGCTGCCGCTGATCATCGTGATCGCCTACGTGCTCTCGCCGCTGCACATTCTGCCGCCGCACTTGAAGGCGCTGCGGCGGCTGGACAACTGGTTGATCGCGCTGATCGGGCTCTGGTTGTTCGTGCGGTTGATACCGCACGACTTGCTGGAAGAGCATCTCAGCCGCGTCGAAAAGCGGCCGCGCGTGATCGACACCACGGCGCGGCTCACGTCCTGAAACGAGCGGCGGGCCTTACTCGGTCTTGAACGGGTTGACCATGCCGGCGTAGAGGTCGCTCCAGAATTTCAGCGTTTTCTGGTAGTTCTCAATCGCCGTGGCCCAGCCGTTCAAGAAGGCGTTACCGGCATCGGTCAGCGTGTAGGTGCGCCGCGCCGGGCCGGCCTCACCCGTCTCCCAGCTCGAACGGATGAAGCCCTGCCGTTCGAGCTGGCGCAACTGGCGGTAGATGCTGCCCGGATCGTTCGTTTGGTAGCCGAAGAGCATGAGCTGCTGCATTAGCTGGTAGCCGTGCATGTTCCAGTTGCGTAGCAGCAGTAGCAGATAGGCGGTCAGCAGATCGCGCGGCGGCGTCAGCGCCGGCGGCGGTTGCGGCCCGGCGGGCGCGCCGGACGGCGCCGTTTCCTCCGGGTTCGCCTCTTCATGCTCGTCGTCGGGAGTGGGCATCTGCGGCTCAGCTAGGTGCTTGGTACCCATAGGTGTGTTCCGAAACCAGTATACCACGTTGCCTCACCCCCGCGGCAGGCCGCGTCTCCCCAACCGGGAAAGGGGAGGATCCGTCCGAGGAACCAGTGACGCGCGGCACGCTAGATCACGCCGCTCTGCCGCAGGCCGGCCAGTTCGTCGGGGGCAAGGCCCAGCAGGCCGCCGTAGATCTCGGCGTTGGCGTCGCCCAGCAGCGGCGCCGGCCGGCGGATCGTGCCGGGCGTGGCGGAGAGATGCGGGTAGATGCCCGGCTGCGCCACCTCGCCCAGCAGCGGATCTTTGACGCGCACGATGTTGCCGCGGGCGGCGAAGTGCGGGTCGGCGAAGATGTCGGCGATGTTGAACACCGGGCTGCCCGGCACGCCGCCCGCGTCGAGCTTGCCCAGGCACTCCGCCTGCGTGAGCCCGCGCACCCAGACCGCGATCTCGGCGTGCAGCGCGTCCTGGTGCTGGCGCCGCGCGGCCGGCGTGGCGAAACGCGGGTCCGTGCGCAGCTCGGGCCGGCCAATCGTCTCGCAGAGGCGAGAGAAGACGCGGTCGGTGCCGGCGTGGACCACGACGTAGCGGCCGTCGGCCGTCTCGAACTGCTCGGCGGGCACCACGCCGGGCACCGTGTTGCCGTTGCGCTCGCGGATTTGACCGCTGCTGGCGTACTGCGCCGCCACCGTGCCCGACATCTTCCAGACGGTTTCGTAGAGCGAGACGTCGATCATCTGGCCGCGCCCGCCCTGGGCGATGTCGCGGTTGTAGATGGCCGTGAGCACGGCGAAGGCGCCGAAGAGGCCCGTGCCGTAGTCGGCGACGAAGTAGCCGGGCCGCGCGGGGGGCCGGTCGGCGAAGCCGGTGGCGTAGGTCATGCCGCCGATGGCGAGGCCGATGCGGTCGAAGCTGTACTTCTGCGCATAGGGGCCGGTCTGGCCGAAGCCGGAGCAGCGCAGCATGATCAGGCGCTCGTTCACCGCCGCCAGCTCGTCGTAGCCCAGGCGCCAGCGCTCCATCGTGCCGGGCAGGAAGTTCTCGATCACCACGTCGGAGACGGCGACCAGCCGCTTCAGCAGCGCCTGGCCCTCCGGCCGGCGCAGGTCGAGCGTGATCGAACGCTTGTTGCGGTCGTCCGCCGCCCAGCCGAAAGAACTGCCCTGCTCGCCGCGGTAAGCGTCGCCGATGCCCGGCTGCTCGACCTTGATCACGTCGGCGCCGAAGTCTGCCAGCAGGCAGGCGGCGAAGGGCGCGGCGATGATCTGGCCGCAATCGAGCACGCGCAGGCCGCGCAGCGCGCCCGGCTGCAGGTCCGCGGTCGTTTGCCCGGTGATCGCCCCGTTCGCGTGCTCGGCCACGGCTTAGCGCCCGCTGAAGACCGGCTCGCGCCGCTCGGTGAAGGCCTGCAAGCCCTCGCGGAAGTCGTTGCTGCGGAAGAGCGGCAGCAGTTGCAGGTAGACGTGATTGACGTTCGCCTCGAACGACTCTTCCAGGCCGAGCCGCATCATGCGCTTCGTCGCCTGCACGGCCAGCGGCGCGTTGTTGGCGATCTCCTCGGCCCAGGCGCGGGCCGTCTCCAGCAGCGTCTCGTGCGGCACGACCGTGTTCACCAGCCCGTACTCCAGGCAGCGCTGCGCGTCCAGGATCATGCCGCGGTAGGCGATCTCGGCCGCCTTCGCCCAGCCGATCAGCCGCGGCAGCAGCCAGGTGCCGCCCGACTCGGGCAGCACGCCGCGCTTGGCGAAGACGGCCGCGAGCTTCGCCTGGTCCGAGGCGATGCGGATGTCGCAGCCGAGCGCGAGGTCCATGCCGTAGCCGGCGGCGGCGCCGTTGAGGGCGCAGATGATCGGCTTGTCGACGTTGTGGATCACCATCGGCGGCGCGTTGCGCAGGTCGAACATGCGTCCCGGACCCTCGCCCACGCTGTCGCTGCCCTCGTTCTGGCGCTTCAGATCGAGGCCGGCGCAGAAGCCGCGCCCGGCGCCGGTGAGGATGATCACGCGCGTCTCTGCATCGGCCTCGGCGGCCATCAGCGCCCGCGAGAGGCCGGAGAGCATCGGCCCGGAGATGGCGTTCAGCCGCTCCGGCCGGTTGAGCGTGACCGTGGTGACGTGGCCCTCGCGCTCGACGATCAGGTCTTCGTAGCCCGGCTGTGTGCCCATGCGTTTCCCCCGCTTGCGGCCCGGTGAAAGTAGCTTGCTTTGCTCAAGTCACGGGCAGTGTGGCACGGTGGCCGGAGCAAGGTCAACGCGTCACCGCCGAAGGCGGCGTGCGCACCAGCAGGCATTGAGGAGCAGGACGATGAGCGAACAGCAGGTCCGGCCGCAGCGCAGCGAGCGCTTCCTGCGCGGCGCCGAGGTGGTCCGCCAGATCTTTCCCAACCGTGAGACCAACGCCGCGCTCGCGGCGCCGGAAGAGATCCGGCGTGACTGGGGCGCCTGGACGCTGGAAGTGGCGATGGGCGACGTTTGGTCGCGGCCGGGCCTCTCGCTGCGCAACCGCAGCCTGATCACCGTGGCGGCGTTGACGGCGCTGCACAGGCCGGAGGAGCTGCGGCTGCACGCCCTCGGCGCCCTGCGCAACGGCCTTTCGCGCCGCCAGGTGAGCGAGATCGTGATGCACGTCGCCGGCTACGCGGGCTTTCCCGTCGGCGTGGAGGGCATGCGCGTGCTGCGCCAGGCGTTCGACTCGGCGCCTGATCTCGATCCGCCTGAAGTGGCCGACACCGCCGGCCCCGCGCTCGCGGACCTGCCCGAGGACCGCTGGGAGCGCGCCCGCGCCGTGCTGCGCGTCCTGTTCCCACAGCAAAACCGTGCCCCGCTGCCCGTCCCCGCCGAGATCACGCCGGACTGGGGGCGCTGGGTGGCGATGAGCGCCTTCGCTGACCTCTGGGCTCGGCCGGGACTGAGCCTGCGCGAGCACAGCCGCGTCGTGCTCACGGTGCTGACCGTGCTGCACCTGCCGGAAGAGCTGCGGCTGCATATCGGCGTGGCGCGGAACATCGGCATCAGCCGCGAAGAGATCGCGGAGCAGATCATGCACCTGGCGGTCTACGGTGGCTTCCCCGTCGCGGTGGAGGCGATGCGCGTGGCGCGTGCCGTCTTCGACGCGGAGGATGGCAGCGGGGAGGACACGGCTACGGCTCGATCAGCACCTTGAGCGAGCCGCGCCGGCCCGCGCGTTCGTAGGCGGCGAGGCCGTCGGAGAGCGGAAAGCGCGCCTCGATCAGCTCGGCGAGGCGCACGCCGGCCGCCTCCAGGCGGGCAAAGCCGGCCAGCGCCCGTGGGAACGGGCCGCAGCGCGAGCCGATCACCGTCACTTCATCCACCACGATCGGCGCCAGCGGGGCGCGCGGCGGTTCCGCCACCGTCGTCTTCAGCACGATCGTGCCGCGCGGCCGCACCAGCGCCAGCGCACGCTCCAGGCCGTCCGCGGCGCCAGTCGCCTCGACCACGACATCCCAGCCGCGCTCGTTCAGCGATTCGGCCGGCGCCGTGCGCACGCCCCAGCCCGCCGCGATCGCCAGCTTCCGCGCATGGCGGCCGGCGAGCACGGGCGCCGCGCCGTCGCTGTGCAAAACGGCCGCGACGAGCAGGCCGAGCTTACCGTCGCCCAGCACCAGCCAGCGCTCGCTGGCCCGTGGCGGCCGCTGCTCCACGACCTCGTAGGCAGCCGCGAGCGGCTCCGTGAGCACGGCGAGCTCGTCGTCGAGGCCGGCGGGTATGCGGTGCAGGTTCTCCAGCGGCAGGCTGAGAAACTGCGCGTGGGCGCCGTTCCGGCCGAGGATGCCGAGCACCGTGCGGTCGGGACAGTGCCGCTGCCAGCCGGCGGCGCATGCCTCGCAGCGGCCGCAGCCGGCATTGATCTCGCCGGCGACGCGGGCGCCGATCAGCGACGCATCCAGCGCGGCGGCCACCTCGCCCACGAACTCGTGGCCGGGCACGCCGCGGAAGCCCATGTAACCGCGCACGAGCTGCAGATCGGTGTCGCAGACGCCGGCGAGCCGCATGCGCACCAGCGCCTCGTTTGGCCCGGGCCGCGGTTCCGCGGCCGCGGGATCCAGGCGCAGGCCGTCAGCGATGCGCAGCGCGAGCATGGCGCGTCTCTCCTCGGTGGCGGCGCCCGCCCGCGCGGCGTAGCGGACGGGCGGCCGCTGGCCCGTATACTAGCGCCATGCACGTACCCTTCGTCATCGCTCTGATCGCCATCGGCCTCGGCGTGCTGCTGATCGTCGTCGCCTTCGATCTGCTGACGATCTCGTTCGAGCATCTGGGCATCTCGCCCTGGGCCACGTTCCTGATCTTCGTCGCCTCGGCGATCGGCAGCCTGATCAACATCCCGATCTGGGCCAGCCATCCCGAGTTTCAACCGGGCGGCTTCTTCCGCATCCGCGAGCACATTTACTACGTGCACCCGCACATGGCCAACAACCAGATCGTGGCGATCAACGTCGGCGGCGCGGTGATTCCCATTCTGCTCAGTCTCTGGCTGCTGCCGCGGGCTCCCCTGCTGCGCACACTCGCGGCGACGGCGATCGTCGCCGTGATCGCGCACATCTCGGCCACGATCGTTCCCGGCCGGGGCATCACGATGCCCTTGCTGCTGGGACCGATCGTGGCGGCGGTGGCGGCGCTGCTGCTGACGGGCGGTCGGCGGGCGGCGCCGGTGGCCTACATCGCCGGGGCGATGGGCATCCTGATCGGCGCGGACCTCAGCAACCTGGGGCGCATGTCGGAGATCGGCTCCGGCGTGCTCAGCATCGGCGGTGCGGGCGTGTTCGACGGCGTTTTCCTCACCGGCCTGATCGCGGCCTTGCTGAGCTTCGACACCTCCTCGAAGAAGGCGCCGCCGGTCGAGATGCACGGATGAGCCGGCGACGCGCGGCGCGGCGTCGCGGCTGAGCGATGGCGAGCGTGGATGCGCAGGCCGTCTTCGCCCTGTCGCCGGCGGCGGCGTTCGCGGCGCTGGCCGACCTGCCGCGGCGGCCGGCGCTCGATCCGACGGTCGGCTCGATCGAGGCGCCCGCGTTTGTGCCCGAAGCCGGCGCCGCGTTCAGCGGCTGGGCCTCGCTCACGGGCAGCGACGAGGCATTTGAGGGCTCGATCACGGCGTACGAGCCGGACAGCTTCCTGGCGATCGGCTTCGCTTTCGGCAGCGGCGCCCGCTTCCACGAGGAGTGGCGGCTCAGCGCCACGGCTTCCGGCACGCTGGCGCGCTACCGCGCCGATCTGCGCCTGCCCGGCGGCTTCGTCGGCAAGCTGCTGGACCGCGTGATGGTCGGCGGCGGCTTCCGCAAGCAGCGCGAGGCGGTGCTGCTGCGCATCAAGGCGGGGCTGGAAACGGGCGGCCCTCACTCCCCCTGACCCCTCTCTCCCATACACCGAGTGCTGGAGATCTCCATCGGTTCAAGAGCGTATGGGAGAGAGGGGCGAGCCAGTGGCGGGCGTTCCGGCGCGATTGCGGAACGTGCGGCGTCGGAGCTGCGCACGGTGATGCCGCGGTTGGGGATGATGGCCTCCGCTGACCGCGGTCCGATGACGGCAAGGCATCGCGCCAAACGCTATGCTGTTGGCGATGAGTAGCTGGCCGAGTCCGACGCTGCCGACGGGCACGATCACGTTCCTGTTCACGGACGTGGAGGGCTCGACGCGCCTCTGGGAAGAGCATTCTCAGGCGATGCGCCAGGTGATGGCCCGCCACGACGCCCTGCTGACACAAGTCTTCGAGCGGCATGACGGGGTGGTCGTCCGCCCGCGCGGCGAAGGCGACTCGCTCTTCGCCGTCTTCGTCCGTGTCTCCGACGCCGTGGCCGCCGCGCTCGCCGGCCAGCGGGCGCTCGCCGCCGAGGATTGGGGCGAGATCGGTCTGCTGCGGGTGCGGATGGGGCTGCATACGGGCGAGGCGGACCTGCGTGAAGGTGACTACTACGGCTCAGCGGTCAACCGCTGCGCCCGCCTCCGCTCTGCTGGCCACGGCGGCCAGATCCTGCTCTCCGAGGCGACGGCGGTGCTGGTACGCGGGACTGTGCCGCAGCACGTCCCATTGGTGGATCTGGGCCGGCACCGCCTCAAAGATCTCAGCGAGGCGGAACCGATCTTCCAACTCCGCGCCCCGGATCTGCCGGATGCCTTCCCGCCGCTCGCCACGCTCGACGCGCATCCGAACAACCTTCCGTTCCAGCTCACCAGCTTCATCGGCCGCGAGCAGGAGCTCTCCGATCTCGTTCATTTGCTGGGCGCGGCGCGGCTGATCACGCTCACCGGTCCTGGCGGCAGCGGCAAGACCCGGCTCGCTCTGCAGGTCGCGGCCCAGATGCTGGACGCGTTTCCGGACGGCGTCTGGTTCGTGGACCTTTTCGGCGTGCTGGACGCGGTGGGCGTGATTCCGGCTATCGCCCAGGTGCTGACGGTGCGGGAGAGCGAGGGCCGCTCGTTGGCCGTCTCGCTCGCCGCCTATCTGCGGCGCAAACGGCTGCTGCTGTTGCTGGACAACTTCGAGCAGGTGGTGGCGGCGGCGCCGCAGCTTTACGAGCTGCTGACGGCGGCGCTCGGGCCGACCATACTCGTGACCAGCCGCGTGCTGCTCCGCGTGGGCGGCGAGCATGTTTACACCCTGCAGCCGCTGCCGCTGCCTGATCTCGCCGGAGACGCCGCGCCCGAGCGGGTGCGCCACAATCCAGCGGTGCAGCTCTTCGTCGCGCGGGCGCAGGCACTGGAGCCGGACTTTGCGCTGACCGCGGACAACGCCATCGCCATCGCGACCATCTGTACCCGGCTCGACGGTCTGCCGCTGTCAATCGAACTCGCCGCCGCACGGGTGCGGCTGCTGCCGCCGCGTGCCTTGCTGGAGCGTCTGGACCAACGGCTGCCGCTGCTAACCGGCGGCGAGCGCGAACGTCCGCGGCGGCAGCAAACCTTACGCGATACGTTGCAGTGGTCATGGGAGCTGCTAGAGCCGGCCGAGCAAGCGCTGTTCCGACGCTTGGGGGTGTTTGCCAGCGGCTGGACACTGGCGGCGGCCGCGGCGATCTGCGACCGGGCGGGGGAACTCGACCTCCTGGAGGGACTCACTTCGTTGGTGGACAACAGCCTCGTGCACCAGCGCGGGCTGGACGGTGAGACGCGCTTCGGCATGCTGGCGACGCTACGGGAGTTCGCGCTCGAACAGTTAGAGGCGAGTGGCGAGGCAGCGGCGCTGCGCCGCCATCACGCGGAGTATTACACCGACCTGGTCGAGCGGGCGGCCGCGACGTATCGGCGTACCGGCTGCGCGCTGGACCTCCTGCGCGCCCTGGATCCCGAGCACGATGAATTCTCCGCGGCGCTGGAGTGCTTGGCTGAGCAGCAGGACGCGGCACTGGGGCTGCGGCTAGCCGGTTCGCTGGGCACGTGGTTCTTGATGCGTGCACTCGGCGAGGGACAGCGGTAGCTAGCGCGGATGCTCGGCATACGCGGAGTAGAGGAGCTTCCCCTCGCTCGAGGCGTTGCCCTTAGCTGGGCGACGCAACTCGCCATTTTTCTGGGCGAATCGACGGTGGCGGCGGACTATGCCGAACAGACTGTGGCGACCTTCCGAGTAGTCCGGAATGTGCGCGGGTTGAGCCTTGCTCTCGGCTCTCTGGGTGATTCGTTATCAACAATCGATCGGCCTCGGGCGCAGCAGTTGGTGGATGAAGGGCTGGCGTTAGCTCGGACCACGGGCGATCGTCGCGTGATGGCGTACGCCGAGGGCTACGCCGGGTGGCCCCGCTGGCAGGCCGGCGACGCCGCCGGCGCCCGGCCCCATTTCGAGGAGGCCGTACGCCTCGCCCGCGAGTCGGGCGCCGATTACCTCATCATGCACACGCTCGGGCTTCTGGCTTGGCTGGAGCGGCTCGAAGGGCATCCTGACGAGCTACGCCGCCTGCTCCTGGAGGCACGCCCGCTCGCCGAGGCATTCCGAGACCGCTTCCGGCTCGCGATGTACGGCATCGACCTGGGACTGCTGGCGAGCAGTGAGGGGGACTTCGAGCGGGCAGTGGTCGAACTGCAAGCTGGTCTGCGCGCGGCGACCGAAATCGGCAGCATGCCGTTCACTACCACCGGTCTCGCGGGGCTGGCGGGTGTCCTCACCGCCCGGAGCGGGCCGGCGGCGGCGGCACGGTTGCTGGCCGCATGCGAAAGCACGTGGCGGGACGCAGAGCAGTACGGCTTCTGGCGGTCCTACTTTGACGCCGCCTTCGAAGCAGCCCTAACGCGGACGCAGACGGCGCTCAGTTCGGAGGAGTTTGCGCAGGCGTGGGCGGAGGGGCAGGCGCTGTCGCTGGACCAGGCCGCCGACCTCGCGCTGGCCGAGCTTGCGGCGTTGTCGCCTGATCCGAGCTTTTCGGCTGACGCGGGCGCGTAGCCGTCCGGATGTCCTGCACGAGTCGTACAACCTCGGTCGGCCGGTGCGTCACCGTTCCGGGTGGCTGTGCGGAACGCCGCTGGTCGCGGCTGCGGCCGCGACGGGCCGTTCGCGAACGGCCCCTACCATGCCGGGGTAATCGCAAATCGCTCGGACTGCCCGACGCCGGATCGCCCCTCTCCTTCTCTCCAAGATTGGGAGAAGGATCAGTGGAATATCACGGGGGTGAGGATGAGGGCCGAGCCGCTACCGCTTGGTGTACTGCGGCGCTTTGCGGGCGCGCTTGAGGCCGTACTTCTTGCGCTCCTTCATGCGGGCGTCGCGGGTGAGCAGGCCGGCTTTGCGCAGCGTCGGCTTCAGGGTTTCGTCGGCCACGACCAGCGCACGGGAGATGCCGTGCGAGATCGCGCCCGCCCAGCCGGTGATGCCGCCGCCCTCGACCTTGATCTGCAGGTTGAAGCGACCCGCCTGGCCGGTGATGCGCAGCGGTTGCTGCACGACGGCCTGATGCAGCGGGCGTGTAAACACCTCTTCCAGCGCCTTGCCGTTGACCACGATCGTGCCGGTGCCGGGGTAGAGGCGGCAGCGCGCCACCGAGGTCTTGCGCCGGCCCGTGCCGTGGAAGTAGTGCTCGTGCTGCATCATGACCGGTCGGCCTCCTCGGCGTTGTGAGCCGTCGCGTTCTCTTCGGTTGCCGGCGCCTCGGCTGCCTCCTCGGGCGCGGCCAGCTCGGCCACCGGCTCCTCGCCCGCGGGCAGCTCGGCAGCAGGCTCTTCGGCCGCCGGCAGTTGGGCCGAGGGCGCCTGGGTGAGCGGCGCGGCCATCGCGGCCGGCGCCGTCGCGCTCGCCGTGGCAGCCGGCTTCGCTGCGGCCTTCTTCGCGCGGGCGCGGTCGGGCGGTGGCGGTTGCGAGAGCGCGGGCTGCGCCGGACCGTTCACCTGCGCCGCGTGCGGGTGCTCCGGGCCGACGTAGACCTTGAGATGGCCGTGCAGCGAGCGGCCGAGTCGGTTGTGCGGCAGCATGCCGAACACCGCCTTCTCGACCACGCGCGCCGGGTTGCGCTCGATCTGTTCGCGTACCGAGCGGATCTTGAGCCCACCCGGGTACTGCGAGTGGCTGTAGTACTTCTTCTGCTCCAGCTTCTGGCCCGACAGCGCGACCTTCTCCGCGTTGATCACGACGACGTAGTCGCCCGTGTCCAGGTGTGGCGCGTAGGTCACCTTGTGCTTGCCGCGGATCAGGCTCGCGGCGTGCGTGGCCAGGCGGCCCAGCGGAATGTTGCTGGCGTCGAGCACGTGCCAGGTGCGGCGCACCTCGGTTCGCGTCGTGCTGTAGGTCTTCATGCGTCCTCACCCGCCTCGAATCGCAGCTCGGCGTAGGCTACGTCCACCAGGCACAGCCCCTGCGGCGGCGCCGCGGGCCCGGCCGCGCCGGGCTGGGGCTGCCGCAGCCACGCCTCGATCTGCTGCTCACTCAGCTTGCCTCTGCCCAACTCCACCAGCGCGCCTACCATTCGCCGCACCTGGTGCGGCAGGAAGGCGTTCGCCCTGAACTCAAACCGCAGCAGCCGCCCCTCCCCGGCAACGGCCGCTTCCTCCATCGTGCGCACCGTCGCGGCGTTGGGCTGCTTCAGCGGCGCCGCGAACGAGGCGAAATCGTGCTCTCCCACCAGCAGCGCCGCCGCTCGCCGCATCGCCCCAGCGTCCAGCGCATAGCGCACGTGCCAGGCCGTGCGCAGCAACAGGGGCGAACGCACCGGCGCGTTCCAGACCCGGTAGCGGTAGCGCCGCCAGAGCGCCCTGCGCCGCGGATCGAAGCCCGCGGGCGCTTCAGCCACCGCCAGCACCGCGATCGCGGCCGGCAGCCGCGCGTTCAGCGCCCGTTGCAACTCGCCTGCCGACCAGCGCCGCGGCAGCTCGAGCACCGCCACCTGGCCCGTCGCGTGCACACCGGCATCGGTTCTGCCGGCGAACCGCGCCCGCACGGCTCGTCCTGCCAGCGGCTCCGTGGCCCGCTCCAGCTCACCCTGGATCGACGGCCCGTTCGCCTGCAGCTGCGAGCCGCGGTAGTTCGTGCCGTCGTAGGCCAGGCGCAGCGCAAAGGTTCGCTCGTGCTCCTCCAGTTTCGTGCCCCGCCGCCGGGCCGGCGCTAGACCAGCTCGATGATCGCCATGTCCGCGCCGTCGCCCAGCCGTGGCCCGAGCTTGATAATGCGTGTGTAACCGCCGGGGCGATCGGCGTAGCGCGGCCCCAGCTCGGCGAAGACGTGCGTCACCACGTCCGTGTCGTAGACCACGCGCAGCGCCTGCCGGCGCGCGTGCACGGTGCCGTCTTTGCCGAGCGTGATGATCTTTTCCGCCATGGGCCGGATCTCCTTCGCCTTCGGCGCGGTGGTCTTGATCCGGCCGTAGCGCAGCAGGTCGGTCACCAGGTTGCGGAACATCGCCGTGCGGTGGCCGGTGTTCCGGTCGAACTTACGGCCGCTTACGCCGTGTCGCATCGCAGATCTCAGCAGCGCGTCGCGGCGCTACTCCTCCTCGTCGTCTTCGCGGCGGCGCAGGAAGTCGATCCCGCTCGACGCGTCGGATTTGCCGCGCAGCGCCTCCATCAGCGCCGCGCCCAGCGTGCCCAGCTCTTCCTCGTCTTCTTCGCCTTCCTCATCGCCCAGCGCGGTCGAAGAGGAGCCGGCGGCAAGCGCCGACGGGTCGAGGAAGCCCATCTCCACCAGCTTGTCGCGCAGCTCGTCGTAGGACTTGCGGCCGAAGTTGCGCAGCGAGAGCAGCTCGTCCTCGCTCTTCTCCAGCACCTGGCCCACGGTCATCAGGCCGCTGCGCTTCAGGCAGTTGTAGGCGCGGACGGAGAGGTTGAGGTCTTCGATCGGCGTGTTGTAGCGGTCGGGCGGCAGCATCGAGACGGGGCCGAGCCCCTTGTCGTCGCGCTGCACCGTGGGGCGGCCGAGATGGCTGAACAGCGAGAAGTGCGCGATCAGCATATCGGACGCCTGGGCCACGGCCTCCTGCTCCGTGATCGTGCCGTCCGTCCAGACCTCGAGGATCAGCTTGTCGTAGCTGGAGGCGGCGCCCTCGCCGCGGATGCGCTCGACGTTGTAGTTGACGCGGCGCACCGGCGTGAAGATCGCGTCGACCGGGATCATGCCGATCTGCATGCCGCCGGCGGCGCCGGCGGGCACATAGCCGTGGCCGCGCTCGACCGTCAGCTCCACGGTGAGGCGGGCGCTGTCGTCGTCCAGCGTGGCGAGGTGCAGCGCCGGATTGACGATCTCGAAGTCGGCGGTGGGCTGGATCTGGGCAGCGGTAACCTCGCCCGCGCCCTGTACCTCAAGGTAGAGCTTGCCGGGCCGGTCCGAGTACGCCTGCAGGCGCACCTCTTTGAGGTTCAGCAGGAACTCGGTGGTGTCCTCCTTCATGCCGGCGATCGTGGAGAACTCGTGGTCCACTTCGTCGATGCGCACGGCGGTGATCGCCGCGCCGGGCAGCGAACTGAGCAACACGCGCCGCAGCGCGTTGCCGAGGGTCGTGCCGAAGCCGGCGGGCAGCGGCTGCACGACGAAGCGTGAGGGGCGGCCCTCCTCGCTCTCTTCGATTTCGATTTGCGGTGTCACTAGCTGGGTCAACGATGTTCCTCCCCGGGCGGCCCGCCCGGTCTCCAAGTCCTCCGCCGCAAATCCCAGGGCGAGTGGGTAGTTAGCGAGAGTAGTATTCGACAATGACGCTCTCATCAAAGGTGCGGTCGGCGTCGGCACGGGCGGGCATGCCGGTGACGCGGCCGATCATCTGCTCGCGTTCGAGGGCCAGCCAGCTCGGCGTGGCGGCCGACTGCGCCATCGCCTCGCGGACCTTGAAGTACTCGGTGCGGCGCCCGCCCGGCGTCCAGCCGATCACGTCGCCGATCTTCACCTGGGCCGAAGGGATGTCCGTCTTGCGGTTGTTGAGCGTGATGTGGCCGTGGCGCACGATCTGCCGGCCCTGGTCGCGCGAATCCGCCCAGCCGAGGCGGTGCACGACGTTGTCGAGCCGCTGTTCGAGCAACCGCACCAGGTTCTCGCCGGTCACGCCCGGCCGGCGCACGGCCTGCTCGTAGTAGATGCGGAACTGCTTCTCCAGCACGCCGTAGGCGAAGCGCGCCTTCTGCTTCTCGCGTAGCTGCAGGCCGCGGTCAGAGACCTTGCGGCGGCGCGTGCTGCGCGGCCCGGGCGGCTGGTTGCGCCGCTCGATCGCGCACTTCGGCCCCATGCAGCGCTCGCCCTTCAGAAACAGCTTCTCACCGTGCCGGCGGCAGACCCGGCAGTCCGGGCCCGTGTATCGCGCCATGGACGAAATCCTCTCCAGTTGCCCTGATCCCGTGAGACAGACGGCCCACCAGCCCCGCGGTCCTGCCGGCCGCCGGGCCGCTTTGGGCCGCGGAAGCGCCAGAAGTGGGTGGTTACACCCGCCGCCGCTTGGGCGGGCGGCAGCCGTTGTGCGGCACGGGGGTCACATCGCGGATGCTGAGCACCAGCAGGCCGGCGGATTGCAGGGCGCGGATCGCCGCCTCGCGCCCGCTGCCGGGCCCGCGCACGAAGACATCGACCTGGCGCAGCCCGTGCTCCATCGCCCGACGGGCGGCGCCCTCGGCCGCGACCTGGGCGGCGTAGGGTGTGCTCTTGCGCGAGCCCTTGAAGTTGGAGCTGCCCGCGCTGCCCCAGGAGAGCGCGTTGCCGTTCGGGTCCGTCAGCGTGATGATCGTGTTGTTGAAGGTCGACTGCACATAGGCGCGCCCGCGCGGCACCGACTTCCGCTCACGCCGCTTGCCGCGCTGCGCGCTGCGGGCCCCCGCACGCTGCTGTCTCTCTGCCATACCGTCTCCATCTGCCGCCGGGGGATGCTGCCGCCGCGGCGTGTCTGACCGTCTCCCCCGCACACGGGCACGCCGGCGCTGCTGCCGTCAGCAGAACGCTGCCAGGCTTACTTCTTGCCGGCGCGCCGCTTGCCGGCCACGGTGCGGCGGGCGCCGCGCTTGGTGCGGGCATTGGTGCGCGTGCGCTGGCCATGCACCGGCAGGTTGCGCCGGTGGCGCAGGCCGCGGTAGCACTGGATGTCGATCAGCCGCTGGATGTTCTGCCGCACCTCGCGCCGCAGATCGCCCTCGACCACGTACTGCTTGTCGATGATCTCGCGCAGGCGGTTGACCTCGTCGTCGGTCAGGTCGCGCACGCGCGTGCTGGGTACGACGCGCGCCTGGTCGATGATCTTGAGCGCGTTGCTCGGCCCGATGCCGTAGAGATAGCGCAGCGAGATCGCCACGGGCTTGTCGCGAGGAATGTCGACGCCGGCGATACGTGCCATCAGTCCCGTTCTCCTGGCCCCGCGGGGCCAAACCCGGCCGCGCGTGCAGGCAGCACGCGCGGCCGGGAGCGTTCTCCGCTATCCCTGGCGCTGCTTGTGCTTCGGTATCTGACAAATCACGCGCAGCACGCCGTGCCGGCGGATCAGCTTGCACTTCTCGCAGCGCGGCTTCACCGACGCTTGAACTTTCATCACCAACTATCCCTGCCGCGGGCGCCGGGGCTGCCCGCCGCTCACGCAAACGCACGTCCGACGCCGAGCCGTGCGCGAAGGCACGGCGCGTCGGGCGCTCCAAACGCCAATGTTAGCACAGCGTTCTATTTGAAGCGATAGGTGATGCGCCCGCGCGAAAGGTCGTAGGGCGACAGCTCTACCAGCACGCGGTCGCCCGGCAAGATCCGAATGAAATGCAGCCGGATCTTGCCGGAGATGTGCGCCAGCACCTCATGCCCGTTCGCCAGCTCGACCTTGAACATGGCGTTCGGCAGGGGCTCTCTCACCGTGCCTTCAACTTCGATCCCGTCTTTCTTTGCCATATACCCCCACGGTTAGTGATGCAGGTTCATGCGCAGCGGCCTCTTGCTACTGCTTCAAGTCGCATTGCCGTATTGTCGCACTGTACCGCCCCGGTGGCTACGGCAGGGTCAGCACTTCGGCGCCGTTTTCGGTAATCGCGATCGTGTGCTCGAAGTGGGCCGAGAGGCTGCCGTCGGCCGTGGAAACGGTCCAGCGGTCCGGCTGTTCCTGCGTCAGATAGGTGCCGACGTTCACCATCGGCTCGATCGCGATCACCCAGCCCGGCCGCAGGATCCGTCCCGTGCCCGGCTCCCCGTAGTTCGGTATTTGCGGCTCTTCGTGCATGCGCCGGCCGACGCCATGCCCCGCGTACTCGCGCACCACGCTGTAACCGCGAGATTCGGCGTACTGCTGCACCGTGGCGCCGATGTCGCCGATCCGCGACCCGGCCCGCGCCGCCTCGATGCCGGCCTGGAGGGCGCCGCGCGTCGTCTCGATCAGCCGCGCCGCCTCGGCAGAGACCGTGCCGCAGGGCACGGTAATCGCCGTGTCGCCGACGAAGCCCTTGAATGTCGCGCCCAAGTCGAGCGAGACGATATCGCCGTCCTTCAACACGCGGCTGCCGGGGATGCCGTGCACGATCTGCTCGTTGATCGAGACGCAGACCGTGGCCGGGTACGGCGGCTTCCCGCCGGGCGCGTAGTTCAAGAAGGTCGGCGTGACGCCGCGACGCTTGTATTCGTCCAGTACGATCTCATCCAGCTCGCGCACCACGAGGCCGGGCCGCACCGCCTGCCCCAGCAGTTGCAGCACCTCGGCCACGTGCCGGCCGGCCTCACGCATCACCTTGATCTCGTCGCGTGACTTGACCTCGACCACGACTTCCGCCTGCCTTCGCGCCTCGCGCCGTTCCGTGCCGTTCGTCCAGCGCCGCCGGCGCGGCAGCGGGAGGTTAAACCGCCGCGCCATCGCGCAGTCCCCGCACGGCGGCGATCAGCTCACGCCCGACCGCGTCGGGCGCCTGCTCGCCATTGACCCGCTTCAGTTTGCCCTGGCCCTGGTAATACTCCACCAGCGGCATGGTCTGGTTGAAGAACACCTGCAGCCGTTCGCGCGCCGTCTCCGGCTTGTCGTCCACGCGCTGGTACAGCTCGCCGCCACAGATGTCGCAGACGCCGGCGACTTTGGGTGGGTGCGTGACCTCGTGGAAGACGTGCAGGCCGTTGTTCTTGCAGATCAGGCGGCCGGAGAGGCGCGTCATCAGCTCCGGCTCGGAGACCTCGATGTAGAGCACGACCTCGATCGCCTTGCCCTCGCGCGCGAAGGCCGCGTCGAGCGCCCGCGCCTGCTCGAGCGTGCGGGGGAAGCCGTCCAGCATGGCGCCGTTGGCCGCGTCCGGCTCGGCCAGCCGCTCCAGGAACATGCGGATGGTCACGTCGTCCGGCACGAGCTGGCCCTTGTCGTAGTAGGAGCGCACCAACGCGGCCAACTCGGTCTGCTGCGTGCGCACGGCGCGAAACAGATCGCCGGAGGCGATCTGCGGCAGGCCCGTTTCGCGCATCAGCGTCTCGGCCTGGGTGCCTTTGCCGGCGCCCGGGGCGCCGAGGAGGAGGATGTACATGCGTCCGTCCGGCGCGGCGCCAACGGCGCCGCTAGCGTATGAAGCCTTCGTAGTTGCGCATCAGGAGCTGCGCCTCAAGCTGTTTCATCGTGTCGATCACGACGCCGACGACGATCAAAAAGCCGGTGGCGCTGATCGTCAGCGCCTGCACGCCGGTGAGCCGCGTGGCGAAGTAGGGCACGATCGAGACGATGCCCAGGAACAGCGCCCCAGCCCAGGTGATGCGGAAGAGCACGCGGTTAATATACTCCGAGGTCGGCCGGCCGGGGCGGATGCCGGGAATGAAGCCGCCTTGCTTCTGCAAATTCTCCGCCACGTTCTGCTGCTGGAAGATGATGATCGTATAGAAGAAGGTAAAGATCATCACCAGGAAGAAGACGGCCACCTGGTAGATCAGGCCGTTGGGCTGGAACGCCGTCTGCAGCCAGTGGGCGAAGTCGCGCACCCAACCCGTGGCCGAGGTGGCGAAGTATTGGGCGATGAAGCTGGGCAGGATCATGAGCGAGAAGGCGAAGAGCAGCGGAATCATGCCCGCCGAGTTGACCTTCAGCGGAATGTAGGTTTGGCCCGACTGGCGGTACATGCGCCCGCCGCGGAAGACGCTGCGCGAGTACTGCACCGGCACGCGGCGCGTCGCCTCGTTGAAGATCACGATCGCGAGAATCAGGATGAAGGTGAGCACCGCGAGCAGCATGATCGCGGCCACGCCAGAGGCCGAAAAGATGTTGTTGCCCGCGAGGCTGGGAATGGCCGCGACGATGCCGCCGAAGATCAGGATCGAGATGCCGTTGCCGATCCCCTTCTCCGTGATCAGCTCGCCGATCCAGATACAGAACAGCGTGCCGGCGAGCACCGAGGCGAGCGTGGCGATGGTCGGCACAAAGGTACCAGCGCTGAACAGGCCGAAGTCGCGCAGCACCGGGCCAGCCGGCGTGCTGGTGCGCGTGAGCAGCGAGAGCTGCGCGTAGGCCTGGAAGAGGCAGAGCGGCACCGTCAGCCAGTGCGTGTAGAGCTGGATCTGGTTCTGGCCGCGCTCGCCCTCCTTGGAGAGCGCCTGCAGACGCGGCACCACCGGCACCAGCACCTGCATCACGATCGAGGCCGTGATGTAGGGGTAGACGCCCGTCGTCGCCACGCTCAGCCGCCGCAGCGTGTTGCCGCTGAAGACGTTGAGGAAGCCGAGCACCGCGTTGCCGTTGAAGGCGTCGGTGAGCGCGGCCTGGTTGACATTCGGCAGCGGCACGTGGGCGATCGCGCGGAACACGACCAGCATGGCGAACGTGAACAGCAACTTCTCGCGCACGTCCGGCTGGCGGAAGGCATCGATGCAGGCTTGCAGCAGGCGCGGGCGGTTGCCCTGCGCTGCCGTCGGCGGCTGTGCCACCCTACTCCTCCGCTTCCCCTGGCGCTTCCCCTGGCGCTTCCCCTGGCGCTTCCGTTGCTGCCGCGGGCGCGGCCGCCTCGCGCACCGGCCGCGGCTCCAACTCGTCCACCGTGCCGCCGGCTGCCTCGATCTTCTGGCGCGCCCCGCTGGTGAAGCGTTGCGCCCGCACCGTGAGCGGATGCGTCAGCTCGCCTTCGCCCAGCACTTTGAGCGGCTTGTCGTCGCGCTTGATCACGCCGGCCGCGAGCAGCGAATCCTTCGTCACGACGCTGCCAGCCGGCAACGCCGCGAGCTGGCGAAGGTTCACCCACTCGTACTCGACGCGGAAGATGTTGGTGAAGCCGCGCTTGCGCGCCATGCGCCGCACCAGCGGCAACTGGCCGCCCTCGAACCCGAGGCGGATGTCGTTGCCGCTGCGCGCTTTCTGGCCTTTGAGACCCTTGCCGGCGTAGGTGCCCTTGCCCGACGCATTGCCGCGGCCGACGCGGATCCGCCGATGCCGCGCCCCGGGCGCGGAAAGCTGACTAAGATCCACGGCGTCGCTGCTCCTGCCTTGCGCTCTGGTCGCTCTCGTCGACGAGGACCAGGTGCCGGACCTTGTGGATCATACCACGCACGGTCCGGCTGTCGGAAAACTCGACCGTCTGCCCCAGCTTGCGAAAGCCGAGCGATCGGATCGTCTGCTTCTGGTCCTCTTGGCAGCCGATCGCGCTGCGTTTCCAGGTAATCCGTA